>NZ_JBFOCK010000078.1:0-128191 GCF_040907765.1 Aeromonas sp. s9 | reverse complement strand
GGCGAAGGTAAGTTGATGACTCATGATGAACCCTTTTTCATGGCTCCAGATGACAAACATGATCTCATATCAGGGACTTGTTCGCACCTTCCCTAGATAGATCTTCAAATGGGCAAAATTAGATAACAGCTTACTGATTTAGCTAAAAAAAATGATACCCTGCCTACTCCCCTTATGCACAAAATTCAAGGTCAGTCACCATGCAGCAATGTGGTATTTATGAACAACTCATCACACAACTGTTGGCATCAAGACTAGATCGATCGCATTTCTACATCGGGGAACGACAACTGGAGTCTGCGGAGGCCGCAGTCTGGTTATCACGATTCCTAACTCGTGTGTTGGAATATGCAGTAGGCTCGGTCACTGGCGATGACCCATTACAACGGCAGATTGAGCTGGCTAACCAGTTATTGCTTTGGCTAAAAGATCGCATACAAGACCCAGACTTTATTGGCGAGAACCTTATCGACAGTCAGGGAAAAATTCTGACGGCGCTCTACCAGTTGGATAACCCCATCTCTGCCAATTTAAAGCAATATGCCGAAGATATTTTCCCTCTGACCGGTCTAACGCAAAGTGAGCTGTTCTGCGGCAGCAATGCGGGTTTGTCGATGGAGTCAGAGATTAAACGGGAGATATTATCGGCAGATAGCATCTGCTGGCTGGTCTCATTTATCAAGTGGGCAGGTATCCGTATTTTCCGTCATGAGCTGGAAGAGTTCACTCGCAGCGGCCGCCAATTAAAAGTAATTACTACCTCATATATGGGGGCGACCGACGCCAAGGCAGTTGAATTTTTAGCCAGCCTCCCAAATACCGAAGTCAAACTCAGCTATAACACCCAGCGCGAGCGGTTGCATGCCAAGAGCTATCTCTTTTGCCGAAATACCGGCTTTCATACCGGCTATATAGGTTCATCCAATCTCTCTCACTCTGCCCTCACCAGCGGTTTGGAGTGGAACCTAAAAATCACCTCGCAAGAGATCCCTCATATTATCGAGAAATCCCTGAGTACCTTTGAAACCTATTGGGAATCCGATGATTTTGAGCTGTTTGATGGCAAGCTCGAAAGCCGTACAAAATTGCAGCATGCACTGCAAGAGGCCCGTGGGGATGGGGACAGAAATAACCCTGCCTATTTCTTTGATATCACGCCGTTTCCCCATCAACTGGAGATCCTTGAACAATTGGCGATGGAGCGCGCTTTACACCAGCGCTTTCGTAACTTGGTGGTAGCGGCTACCGGTACAGGGAAAACTCTGATCTCCGCCTTTGATTTTGCGCGTTTTTTGAAAACCAAACCCGATGCCAAGTTTCTGTTTGTCGCCCACAAAGAGGAGATCTTACGCCAAGCATTAGCCTCGTACCGCGGAGTGCTCAAGCAATCCAATTTTGGCGAACTCTTGGTCGGCGGCGCCGTGCCAACCCACTACCGTCAGCTGTTGGCCTCGGTGCAATCCTTGAATAACCAGCTGGCTAATTTACGTCTTAGCCAAGACTATTTCGATTACATCGTCATTGATGAGGTTCACCATATTGCCGCGGCCAGTTATCGCGGTCTGCTCGCCGCCTTTGAACCTCAGATTCTGTTGGGATTAACCGCAACGCCAGAGCGCCATGATGGCGGTGATATTCTTGCCGACTTTTGTGGTGTCATCGCAGCAGAAATCCGCTTGCCCGAGGCAATCAATCGTCGCCATCTCTGTCCATTCCAATATTTTGGTATCGATGATGATACTGACTTGCGCCAAGTGACTTGGAAAAATGGCCGTTATGACATCACTGAGCTCACCAATATCTATACCCACAATCAGCAGCGGGTACAGAAGATAGTCCAGAGCCTCAATGAGATCGTCACCGATATTACCAAGATCAAAGCACTGGCATTTTGTGTGAGCCGTGAACATGCCGACTTTATGTGCAAGGCATTTTTATTGAAGGGCATCAAGGCTGACATCCTCACTAGCGATAACCGAGACGAGCGACATCGTAAGCAACAAGATTTACGTACCGGCGTTATCAATATTCTCTGCGTGGTGGACATCTTCAACGAAGGGGTTGATATCCCGGAAGTCGATACCTTGCTGTTCTTACGACCAACGGAAAGCCTCACTATTTTCTTGCAGCAATTAGGGCGAGGCCTGCGGCTGGCGAACGATAAAGAGTGCTGTACCGTGTTGGATTTTGTTGGCAATGCTCGCGCGGAGTATGACTTTGCCCAGAAATTCCGGGCTCTGGTGGGTAAAACCAATAAGGCAATCGGCCACGAAATCAAACAAGGCTTTCCCCATGCCCCATTGGGTTGCCGTATCGAACTCTCAAAACAGACCCAAGAGTTAATTCTGAGCAATATCAAGAAGGCGACTCTCAATACCTCGCGCCTCATGGGCCTGATCCGCCGTTTCTCACAGGATTGCGATTTACCGCTGACACTGGCGAACTTTTTGAAGTTCTACCCTCACATCAGCCTTGAGGAGATCTACAAGCGCGGCAATTGGAACACCTTGGTCAAACAGGCCCGCAACCACACTGTTTCTGAAATGAGCGATGAAAAGCTGTCGACCCTCTACACCCGGGCCATCAAAACCCGACTATTGGGTTGCGATGCGCTCCATTACTTGAACTTCTTACAAACCTTGGTGGAAAGCGCCTTTACCTTAACGGCTGAGCACGATGAGCGAATGGCCTTGATGTGCCATTACGACTTCTGGCAACAGAGCGGCCCCAACGCCGGCTTTAGCTCCTTGGCGCACAGCCTGAAACAACTCAATCAACCAGAGTTGAGGGCCGAGCTTGCAGATCTGTTGCCCATGCTGATCAACCGGGTGCAACACGAGCAACTGGCCATGTCTGACCTTCCCGGCAATCCACTGCAACTGCATGCCCGTTATGCCAGAGAGCAGGTACTGGTTGGCTTTGGCGCGACCACCTTCGCGCAGCAACCCACGGCTCGCGAAGGGGTCTATGTCATCGCAGAGCAAAACATCGAGTTGCTGTTCGTTACCTTGAACAAAACGGAGCAGCACTTCTCCCCCACTACCCGTTATCACGACTACGCCATCAACGAGTCGCTGTTTCATTGGCAGAGCCAAAACAGCGCTCGCCCAGAGCGAGGTAAGGGGCTGAGTTACATAAACCACAGGGCAGAGGGTAAGCGCGTGTTTCTGTTCGTTCGTGAGCAGAGCAAAGATGAATTTGGCCGCACCCTTGGCTTTGTGAACTTCGGTGAGGTGGAGTACATCTCCCACAGCGGTAGCCAACCGATGAACATTAAATGGCGTCTCACTACTCCGATGCCGCCTTTTATGTGGAAAGAAGCGGCCAAATTGGCAGTTGGCTGAGCGACCCATCACAACAAGGCCCACCCACGGCGGGCCGCCTTCGTGTGGTCAGCAGGCAATCCGCTCTATGCGGCCGCCACTGAGTTTGAAGAAGGCATCCTGCGGCAGCTCCTGCAGCCAGGTGGTGGTGTAGTCCAGATCCACATAGGCGCCGCGCAGCATGGCGCCAAAGAGACCGTGAGAAACCACGATGGCCTGCTCGGCAATGTGCTCGTCCTCAAGCCATTGCCGGGCCCGGCCTTGAATGCTCTCAAAGCTCTCGCCATGGGGGGCCCGCAGATACCAGTCCGGCTCCTCCAGATCCAGCTCGGGGTGGGCCGCCAGCAGCTCGGGCACCCGGCGACCCTCCCACTCCCCCATCCCTAGCTCCACCAGCCGCTCGTCCCAGATGATGCGCTCCTGGTCCAAGCCAAGCTGCTGACACACCCGCTCCGCCGTCTGCCGTGCCCGGCCGAGGGGGCTGGCGTAGATCGTCCAGTCGGTGGGCTCGGCCAGGAGCTTGGCCAGACGGGCCCCCATGGCGAGGGCCTGGGCTTCGCCCCTGGGGGTCAGCTCGGAGTTGCAACGCCCCTGCAACCGCAATTCGGCGTTGTAACGGGTCTGGCCATGGCGCAGCAAATAGAGGGTTCGAGACATGGTTTCTCCAGCAGAGTCAACGAGATAAGAAAACAGGGGGAAGATGATAACAGATGTACCGGGTCAACCAAGACCCGGAGGATGCAGGCTTGTGCTGACTCCTTGAGCGCATGGCCTGCGGCTATCGTGAAAGGACGACAGGGGGTGCGCGCCTTTATCGCACAGGCGCCTTGTGCGCATACCACACGCCTTCGCCACGGGCCCGCCAGCGCCGTGGCAAGCGCCCCATGCCCCCCTATCTTGTTGTTCAGACGGGATAAAATGGGGATGTGCCGGTTTATCGGTCACAGGATGGCGGCCAATGCCAGAAAAGACAGAGTTTTTGCTCTGATCCGGGGGCCATTTTGGTACGTATCTCTGGCTCATGACAGGGACGCCTGGTGTACAATCTGCCACCCGATTTCCCCTGACCCGGCCCAGGCTCAGGCCCTGATGTACCCCAGAGTAAATGAACGTGACCCCAACCCACCCCATGCTCGACAGTTATTACAGCCAGGATCTGGTGTTCTTCTCCATCCTGGTGGCGGTGCTCGCCTCCTACACGGCGCTGACCATGACCAGCCGGGTGAGCCAGAGCCGGGGACGGGCCGCCGTGCTCTGGCTCGCGGGGGGAGCCTTCGCCATGGGGCTCGGCATCTGGTCCATGCATTTTATCGGCATGCTCGCCTTCAACCTGCCCATCGCGCTGGGATACGATCTGACCCTCACCGGTCTCTCCCTGGTGGCGGCCATCGGCTCCTCGGCCTTTGCGCTCTGGCTGGTGAGTCGTCCCCAGCTCCCCTGGCACCAGATCCTGTTCGGGGCCGTGCTGATGGGGGCCGGCATCGCCACCATGCACTACATCGGCATGGCGGCCATGAAGATAGCGCCCGGCATCCACTACCTGCCTGGGCTCTTCATCCTCTCCATCCTCATCGCGGTATTCGCCTCGGGTACCGCGCTCTGGATAGCGTTTCGCCTGCGCAACAGCTCGCCCCGCGCCTTCTTCAGCAAGGCCCTCGCCTCCCTGGTGATGGGGGCGGCCATCATCGGCATGCACTACACCGGCATGGCGGCGGCCCAGTTCCCCGCAGATAGCCTGTGCGGGGCCCTCTACACCGGTCTCAATACCCAGTGGCTGGCAACCGTGGTCATCATCGTGACCCTGGCGGTGTTCGCCATCGCCTTCGTGCTCTCCATGCTGGATGCCCACGCCGCCAGGCTCTCCACCTCCCTGCATCAGGCCCACGACGAGCTGCTCAAGCTGGCGCTCCATGACAGCCTGACCCGGCTGCCGAACCGGCTGCTGTTTGCCGACCGCCTGGAGCAGCGCATCCAGGAGTGTCAGCACAGCCAGCGCAGCTTCTCCCTGCTGTTTCTCGATCTCGACGGCTTCAAGATCATCAACGATGCCCACGGCCACCACACCGGGGATCTGCTGCTGGCCGAGGTGGCCCAGCGCATCACCGGCCTGCTCGGTGCCAGCGACACCGCCTCGCGTTTTGGCGGGGACGAGTTCGTGCTGGCCCTGGCGCCGGGGGATGTGAGCCAGACCACGGCCTTTGCCGAGCGGCTGCTGGCCACCCTGGCCCAGCCCTATGAGTGGGAGCACCACAGCCTGCACATCACCGCCAGTATCGGCATTGCCGTCTATCCCCAGGATGGCACCAGCCTGCACGAGCTGACCCTCAACGCCGATGCCGCCATGTATTACGCCAAGGAGCAGGGGCGCAACGACTACTACTACTTCGACAGCGCCATGAACGCCAACGCCCACCAGCAGTTCCTGCTGCACAAGGAGCTGCAACACGCCCTGGAGCGGGGGGAGCTGGCCCTGCACTACCAGCCCAAATACTGTGCCCGCAGCGGCCAGGTGGTCGGCGCCGAGGCCCTGCTGCGCTGGCAGCACCCGGAGCATGGTGCCGTCTCGCCGGCCAGCTTCCTGCCGCTGGCGGAGAAGAGCAGGCTCATCATCCCCATCGGCAACTGGGTCATCGACGAGGCGTGCCGCCAGATGAGCGCCTGGCGGGCGGCGGGTCATCACGACTGGAGCGTGGCGGTCAATCTCTCCACCATCCAGCTCGCCAGCCCCGGGTTGCTGGAGGAGGTGCAGGGCGCCCTCGCCCGCCATCGGCTCGAGGCCCGTCACCTGACCCTGGAGATCACCGAATCCACCGCCATGCAGAAGGCCGAGGAGAGCCTCGCCATCCTCAACCGTCTGGCCGAGCTCGGCCTTGGCATCTCCATCGACGACTTCGGCACCGGCTACTCCAGCCTGCTCTACCTCAAGCGCTTCCCCGCCAACGAGCTCAAGATTGACCGGGGCTTTGTCACTACCCTGGAGCGGGGAGGCGACGATGCCACCATCATCGCCGCCATCATCGCCCTGGGTCAGGCCCTGGAGATGCGCATCGTGGCAGAGGGGGTGGAAACCCCGGAGCAGCGGGACCTGCTGACCGAGCTGGGCTGCGACACCTTGCAGGGCTACCTGCTCGGGCGCCCCATGACCGGGGAGCAACTGCTTGTCCACTGCGCTCCCGAGACTCCCCAACAGGTGCTGGAAGGTGTGCTTGCCTGACAAGCAGGTGAGGCGCAGCGCCCATGTCGCCAGGGTCATCACCAGCCCGATTGCGTCCCTTCACGACTCAAGGTAGTCTGCTGCAAGACTCGAATGCTCCTTTATCTTGCCGGGCGCATCGAGCGCCCCCATGGCAGATCACCCGTTCAGAGGAGCCACATCCATGGCCAGATACCAGTTCTTCAGCGTCCCCGCCTCCCACCGTCAGCAATATACCTATGTCGACATGGCCTCCCCCACCTTCCTCACGGAGAAGGAGGCGCTGCTGACACAAGGGTTCGAGGTGGAAGAGGATTTCATCGACGCGGCCACTCCCCACGAGGCGGTGGAGAAGTACAGATCCGGCTTTCTCTACGTGGCGGACGAGATAGGCAAGTCAGACGAGGCCTATGCGGCGGCAACGGCCTTGCTGGAGATGGGCAAGAAGATCCTCGGCCGCAAGGCGGGCTGAGCAAGGCGGGCCGCCGGGGCGATACCCCCGATGGCCCGCAGGCAGTCAGCGTTGGGGGTGCTGGCGGAGCATCTCCACCAGCTCCTCTTCACTGCCGGGTTCATGGGCAAGCTGCAGGCTGGGGGCGGCGCCCCCCATCAGCATATAAACGTGAGTGCTGCAGTGATCGTAGTGATACCACTTACCGTCGATACAGACGTCGGTATAGCATCTCGGGTCCCTCTTGAGTTCCATACGCACATCCTTATGTGTCATTCACCAACATCACTCTTGACCGTAAAATAAGGGACCTAAGTCCCCCTTGACCTGGATCAAGGGAGGTGGCGGGCAAAAGCGGGCAGTGGCCGGATCTGGCCGGGGCGGGATGCCGCCAGCCTGGATGACAGAGCCCGCCAACCGGCCCCAGCCAGGCAACAGCGCAACAAAAACGGCGCCCGAAGGCGCCGTTTTTCATGTCCGTCATTTGACCGACGGGGAACAAGCCGCTGGCTTATTCGTCTTCCAGGTAGGCGTAGCCTTGCAGACCCAGCTCCAGCTCGTCGAGCAGGGCCTTGCGGGTCTCGTCGTCCAGCGCCGGGTGGGAGACGATGCGCTGGTAGTTCTCGCGGATCACGGACGGGTCGATGTTGACGTAACGCAGCAGCTGGTCGACGGTGTCGCCACGCACCACGTTGCGGATGTCCATCTTGCCTTCTTCATCCAGCCACACTTCCGCGCAGTGGGTGTCACCGAACAGGTTGTGCAAATCCCCCAGGATCTCCTGATAGGCACCCACCAGGAAGAAGCCGACGTGGCACTCTTCGTGCTCCCCGTAGACCGGCATCGGCAGGGTGCTTTCCACCCCCAGACCGTCGACGTAGTGCTCCACCTGACCGTCGGAGTCACAGGTGATGTCCATCAGGATGCCGCGGCGGGTGAGCGGACGATCAAGACCGGCCAGCGGCATCACCGGGAACACCTGACCGATACCCCAGGCATCCGGCAGGGACTGGAACAGGGAGAAGTTGGCAAAGCACTTGTCCGCCAGTTTCTCGGAGAGCTCGTCGGCCAGGGCGCGGTGGTTGCGGTTGACCGGGTTCAGCAGCTCCTTGAGCGCCAGACAGGTGTTCTGGTGCAGCATCTCGGCCCAGGCGCGTTGCTCCAGGTTCAAGAGGCCCATGGTGTACTGGGCGTTGACGTCACCGAGATCCGCCACGGAGTCGTGGAAGATCTCCAGCAGGGAGGGATCTTCCCCGCGCAGGTCCAGCCAGCCTTTCCACATGTTCTGCAAGATGGTGGGCGCGTCTTCGTCCGGGGCGCTGATGTCGTTCACCTCCACCCCTTCGGCACCAATGATGTTGGTGACCAGCACGGCGTGGTGTGCAGTCAGGGCACGGCCGGACTCGCTGATGATGGTCGGGTGCGGCAGGTCGAACTCGCGGCACACATCGCCGATGCCCCAGACCACGTTGTTGGCGTACTCGGAGAGGCTGTAGTTCGCGGAGCAGTGGCTCTGGGAACGGGTGCCCTCGTAGTCCACACCCAGGCCGCCGCCCACGTCCACCACCTCGACCTTGGCGCCAAGACGGCACAGCTCGGCGTAGAAGCGGCCGCACTCGCGGATGCCGCCCTGGATGTCGCGGATGTTGGCGATCTGGGAGCCCAGATGGAAGTGCAGCAGTTGCAGGCAGTCCAGCTTGCCGAGGCTGCGCAGACGCTCCACCAGCGCCAGGATCTGGGAGGCGGAGAGACCGAACTTGGACATGGAACCGCCGCTCGATTCCCACATACCGGAGCCGGTGGACGCCAGACGGGCGCGCACCCCGATGTTGGGCTTGATGTTGAGACGAGCTGACTCGTCCAGCACCATTTCCAGCTCGGAGGGCTTCTCCACCACGATGTAGACCTTGTGGCCCATCAGGTTGCCCAGGAGGGCGTGGCGGATGTATTCGCGGTCCTTGTAACCGTTGCAGACGATCACGGACCCTTGCTCATGATGATGGGACAGCACGGCCAGCAACTCGGGCTTGGAGCCCGCTTCCAGCCCAAGCCGGGGCTTGTCGCTGTAGGACTGACTGATGGTCTCGATGACGCGGCGCTGCTGGTTTACCTTGATCGGGTAAACGCACAGGTAATCCCCTTCATAGCCTGACTTTTCGATGGCCTGACCGAAGGCGTTGAACAGCGCATCGACCCGGCTCTTGAGGATGTCGGGGAAACGCAGCAACACCGGCGTGGTCAGCCCGGACTGGCGCAGTTGCTCGATGGCCTCGGACAGCACGATCTGAGCCTCGGGGCGAGACTTGTCGGGAGAGACGGTCACATGACCGGCGTCATTGATATTGAAAAAACCCGCACCCCAGTAGGGAACGTTGTAGACCTTCAAGGAGTCCTTGCTGGACCAGTTAGTCATGGGCTATGCCTCGCAAATGAGCGGCCGTGGGCCGCCTTCGTTACCCTCAATCACATCCAGACCATTGATTGCAAAATGCGGCAAGCCAGAGCGGCCTGCTGACGTTGGACCCGCAACGGAGCATGCTCCGCCACATCCTGTTCATTGCACATCGCGGCAAGCCAAGGCTGCCTGGTGGATCTTGGGAAGTAACGAGTCTTGATGTGGGGCTGGTGGCTTTACATCAAGCTCAACGGTATGCGGTAACACCTTGCCGGCGTACCGCGGTACTTTGATGACAATCGGCATCAGCCACGCCGTTTGTTCATCATTCGGCAGCCATCCCGACGGACAGGAGAAGGTTTCAAGGAAGAGAAGGGAAGACGTCAGCACGCATCATGTTGATGGACGACAACCACTACGACCCGCTCAACGCCAGTGACCGCCCATGACAAGGGAGATGATGAGCCCGAAGCCCACTCGGTCAGCTGAAAGATGAGAGTCCGTTGTTCTCCCTGATACCGGAGCCTAACCGGTATTAAAGAAACCATTCCCCAGCAGTGTCTGTCGTTTCTGCGTGCCTCGCCCTATAGGCGTCATGATCCTGCGGGTCTGGCGGACACGGCCTGCGCAGGGTTGCCCTCGGATCGGCGCGGAGTGTACACACTTACCGCAGCCAGTGACAATAAAAAATCGTGTTAAAAAACGGGTTTTCATCGGGGGGCAAAATCTCGCTGCCAGCAAGGCGGGCTCTGGGATGGCGGGGGATGAGAGCGCGTGGGCGAGGCGATGAAAATAACCAACACGTCACGCTTTTTGGGTCACCCCTTGCCAGCGCTGGGCCGAGGGGAAATTCAGCTTTTTCGCAATTGCTTAACCAGTTTTTATTTTGGAATTTTTATGCAAACTGCCGAGCAATGATCCCCGCCCCTCCCCTTCGATGGCCCTCCTCTCTCCCACAAAATCATCAAAAACTGCGCTGACGCAATAAGCGGCGCCGCCGTCTTGGCCACAATGACTCCTCTTTCGTGACCCGAGGCTTGCCCATGAACACCCTGCTTTCGCGCTTTCTCCACTACCTCACCTTTCATACCCGCTCCGATGCGACCAATCCTGCCTGCCCCAGCAGCGAGGGACAGCGCCTCTTCGCCCGGGCCCTGCGCGACGAAATGACGCAGATGGGGCTGAGCCAGGTCACCCTGGACGAGCATGGCTACCTCACCGCCTGCCTGCCGGGCAACCAGCCGGATGCCCCCGCCATCGGGCTCATCGCCCACATGGACACCGCCGATTACGAGGCCGAGTGCGTCGTTCCCCAGATAGTCGAGAACTATCAGGGGGGCGATATCTGCCTTGGCAAAGGGGACGAGGTGCTGGCCATCCGCCAGTACCGCTTCCTGAAAAACTACCTGGGGCAGGATCTCATCACCACCGACGGCACCACCCTGCTGGGGGCCGACGACAAGGCGGGCATCGCCGAGATCCTCACCGCCGTGGAATACCTGCAGGCTCACCCCGAGATCCCCCGTGGCGATGTCTGGGTCGGCTTTACCCCGGACGAGGAGATAGGGCGCGGTGCCGACCGCTTCCCGCTGGAGCGCTTCCCGGCCAAGTGGGCCTACACGGTGGATGGCGGCGAGCTCGGCGAGCTCGAATGCGAGAACTTCAACGCCGCCAGCGCCACGGTGCGCATCACAGGCAACAACGTCCACCCCGGCACCGCCAAGGGCAGCATGATCAACAGCCAGACCCTGGCCGCCCGCTTCCATGCCGCCATGCCCGCCGAGCAGACCCCGGAGTGCACCCAGGGGTATGAAGGCTTCTTCCACCTGGCCCGGATGGAGGGCACGGTGGAGGAGACCACCCTGCACTACCTCATCCGCGACTTCGACGATGACTGCTTCGCCGCCCGCAAGGCCCAGCTCAAGGAGCGGGTCGCCTCCCTGCAGCTGGACGCCCCCAAGGCGCGCATCACCCTGGAAATAGCGGACAACTACCGCAACATGCGCAGCCAGATAGCGCCCCATCCCCACATCGTCGAGCTGGCCAAAGCCGCCATGGAGGCCGCCGACGTGGTGCCCAAGATCAAACCCATTCGCGGCGGCACCGACGGCGCCCGGCTCTCCTTCATGGGGCTGCCCTGCCCGAACCTGTTCACCGGCGGCCACAACTTCCACGGCAAGCACGAGTTCATCCCCCTGCAATCCATGGAAAAAGCGGTCGCCACCCTGGTGGCGCTGGTGCGCCTCACCTCTGCCTGGCGGGCTGAGTAAGGGGGCAAGGACGGGGTTCGCCCCGTCATCAAACCGTCACCCAACCGACACACGAAAGGCACGCAGGGACGTCAAGCTGAGGCAAAGTTCAGCGGAGCCTTGCCCATGTTCGACGTCGATACCCTGTTGGGGCAGCACCTGCCCCGCCTCGCCAGCCAGCCCCTCCTCCGTCCCCTGATGAGGCAGGGGCTGAGCTGGTTGCTGCACGAGGAGGCCTTCGCCCAGTTTGCCGCGCGCCATCCCCACCTGCGCGGTCTGGACTTCGTCGAGCAGGCCCTCACCGAGCTCCACTTCGACTACCGGGTGAGCGAGGCCGAGCTCGAGCACATTCCCGCCAGCGACCGGGTCATTCTTGTCGCCAACCACCCCATCGGCTCCCTGGACGGGCTGGCCCTGCTGCGCCTCATCGGGCGCATCCGCCCCGACGTCAAGATAGTGGCCAACCAGGTGCTGGCCCAGCTCGCACCGCTGCGCCCTTTGCTGCTGCCGGTGGACAACCTGGGGGGCAAGACCGACAGGCAGGCCATCCTCGCCATGAACGAACACCTCGCCGCCGACGGGGCCCTGGTTATCTTCCCCGCAGGCGAGGTCTCCCGCCTCGGCCCCAAGGGGGTGAAGGATGGCCCCTGGCAGGCTGGCTTCATCAAGCTGGCCCAGCGCAGCCGAACGCCCCTGGTGCCCATTCACCTGGGAGGGCGCAACAGCCTCTGGTTCTATCTCGCCTCCTGGCTCAACAAGCCCGCCTCCGCCCTGCTGCTGGTACGTCAGCTGTTTCGCCAGCAGGGGCAGACGCTGCCGGTGACCATAGGGGCGCGCATTCCCCTCGCCAGTTTTCAGGAGCTGCCGGCCAAGACGGCGGCCCGGCTGGTGCGCGGCCACCTCTACCGAATCGCTCGGGGCAAGGCGGGACGGTTGCAGACCGAGGCCCCCATCGCCCTGCCGGAGGATCGCCGTCTGCTGAAACAGGCCATCGACGGGTGCGAGCTGCTCGGCCAGACCCCGGACGGCCAGCGCATCCTGCTCTATCGCCGCCACGAGCAGAGCCACTCGGTGATCCTGCGTGAGCTGGGGCGCCTGCGGGAGATTGCCTTTCGGGCGGTGGGGGAAGGCTCGGGCAAGCGGCGGGATCTCGATGCCTTCGACGATGACTATCACCACCTCATCCTCTGGGATCCCGCCCGCCTCGACATCATCGGCGCCTACCGTTTCGCCCCGGTGGCCGAACGGCTGGCCAGCAAGGGGCTGGATGGCCTCTACAGCCACACCCTGTTCGGCTTCGAAGAGAAGCTGCTGCCCCGGCTGGAACAGGCCATCGAGCTTGGCCGCAGCTTCATCCAGCCCGCCTACTGGGGCAAGCGGGGGCTCGATTACCTCTGGTTCGGCATCGGGGCCTATCTGGCCCGCTATCCCCAATACCGCTACCTGTTCGGGCCCGTCACCCTCTCCGGCAGCCTGCCGCTGGCGGCCAAGGATCTGCTGGTGAGCTTCTATCGCCAGCACTTCGCCCCCGCCCTTGCCCTCGCCCCTTCCCGCCGCCCCTATCCCGCCACGCCGACGCTGTTCGAGGGGCGCGATTACGGGGACGACCTCAAGGTGCTCAAGGCCGGGCTCGACAACCTGGGCTGCGCCATTCCCACCCTCTACAAGCAGTACGCCGAGCTGTGCGAGCCGGGGGGCGTGCAGTTCATGGACTTTGGCATCGACCCGGACTTCAACCACTGCATCGACGGCCTGGTGTGGGTGGACGTGAGCCGCATCAAGCCCCACAAGCGGGCCCGCTATATCGGCCTCCCCCCCGGGGAAGCGCTGGCCACATCTGGCGACCGTTGACCGGGGACCGCAACGAAAGAGGGAGGCCTGCGCCTCCCTCTTTCACATCATGGGTGATGCCGCCTACTCGGCTGCGGGTTTGCGATCCGCATGGCCGAGATCCCGCTCCGGGGCGATGACATCCCGCACCCGCTGCTTGATCTCCTTGGCCTCGGGGAAGCCCTCGTCGGCCACCCTGTCCCACACCAGCACCCCGTCCACCAGGATGCGAAACTCCCCCTTGCTGGCGGGCACCAGGGCCACCTCTCCCAGTTCGCCGTCGAAGGTGGAGAGCAGCTCCTGGGCGAGCCAGGCGGCCCGCAGCATCCAGCGGCAGAGGGTGCAGTAACGGATTTCGATGCGCGGTTTCGCGAGGGGCAAATGGGTGTCTGTCATGGGGTGACTCCGTGAAAATCGGTCAACCAGTGGCGAGCGATGCGCTGCATGGTTGCCTGGGGCAGTTCGTGAAGGCCCGGGGTGGATGCCTGATGGGCCAGTTGGTGCACCCCTTCGATGATCTCCGCCAGCACCAGGTAGACATATTCGCCGATGACGGCGCCGTGGACGAAGTTGATCGCCTCCCCCCGGTTGAGCAAAAAGATGGTGCTGCCGTCCGGCCGGGTCAGGGCCAGCACATGGGGACACACCTCCTCGCTCGGCCAGGGCAGCTGGGCGAGGCTGAAGGCGAATTCGTCGTCGGCGGAGGTGACCGAGGCCAGCATGGCGCCGGGGCGCAGGGCCTGCAGATCGGTGATGTCGAGGGAGCCGTTGCCGGTGGAGCAGATCACCAGCTCGGCGCGGCCCAGGGCTTCGGCCTTGTTCACCAGCTTGAAGCCGTGGGAGAGCGCCTCCACCTGGCGCAGGGCATCCGTCTCCACCAGCTCCAGATGCAGGTTGCGACAGCGCAGTTCCCGGGCGATGCTGCGCCCCACCTTGCCATAGCCGAACAGGGCGGCCTGGCAGACATTGAAGGTACGCCTCAGGGTACGCGCGAGGGACTCCGCGGAGTAGACCACGCTCAGGCCGATCTGGATATCTTCCGCCTGCTTGAGGGGGCTGCGGGCCACCGAGATGACGGGGGCCGCCAGGGACTCCTGTTCGTAGCGCTGATGGCCGTTCTCGGTCATCTCCACCACCCCGATGAAGCGGGCGCCAAAGTGCTCGGCCAGTACCGCCTGGCTCTTGGCGAAGTAGCCGCCGATGTCGAGGATGATGAGCCGCTCGTGGGACATCACCAGGGGGGCAATCTGGGCGATCACCTCACCGGGATCCGAGGTCCAGTGGCGATTGAGGGGCAGCACGGGGTAGTGCTGCTGAGCCCAGGCCAGCGTCGGTCCATGCACGGACTTGGGTTTGGGCAGGATGGCACCGACCCGGCCCACCCGATCGAGCACCTGGATGAAGTCGGGTCTGTCGGGAAGCAGGTGGGTCACCAGCAGGATGCAGAGATCCCCAAGACATCCCTGTTCGGTGAAATGGCGAAAAAACAGATGCTCAGATCCCTGACTGCGCAACTGTGGCCTCCTTAGCGTGCCGCGGGAAAGCAGGCAAACAGAACCCGGCATAGCCGGGTTCTGTGTGTATCCAGATAATTGAAAATCCTTTTTATCCGAAAGCACCATGGGTCTCAATCTTTATCTGTCCAGACTTTGACAAGCCCATCAATTTCTAAGGTAATAGCCTGTTTTTCATGCAGAAATCAGTAAAGTGACGCCTCTGGCCATACCCACCACAGACTCACTCCGGCACCGACGGCCGCCACCAGGATCAAGACCCCCCAGCGAGAGAGCCCCGGGCGCCCGTGCAGGGCACGTTCCAGCAGCGGCAACAGCCAGACCGGCAGCAGCACCAGCAGGGGCACTTCCACGTACTGCCAGGCGAGCATCTGCACGAAGGCGAGTGCCAGCCCCAGGGCAGCCGGGGTCACCTTGACCCCTGCAAAGGCGCCGAGCAGGGCACGGAATCCGGCAAACGCGGCCAGGGCCCCCGTCAGCTGGGCGATGAGCAGGCTGCCATCGATGCCGATGACCAGCGCCAGCCAGATGAAGGCCAGGGCGAAGCCGAGCCCCTCCTCGCTGTCGCCACGCCAGCTCGTCCAGCCAGACCAGAGGATGGCGGGCAGCAGGGCCAGCCAGATCCCGGGCTCGCTCGCCAGCACGGAGGCCAGCCCCTGCCACCACACCAGGGCGCCCAGCCCCCCGAACAGCGCGAGGGCGACCCCCTTGCTGGTACCCTGGGTCAGGGCGGGCACCAGCAGGGTCAGCGGCAGCCACTGCCACGCCTTGACCGGCAGGCCATAGGCACCGCCCAGCAGGCAGCCCACCAGCCAGATCCCCAGGGCGCCCCACAGATAGCCTAGCCGCGGCCAGCGCCACGACAGCAAAGCGGCCCCCAAAGGGGCCGCCAGGGTTTGTAGCAGGAGTGCTGCGCCCATTACTTGCGCACGCCTTCAACGAACAGGTTGATGGTCATCTCGTCAGGGATGTTCGGCACCATGTAGTTCACGCCGAACTCGCTGCGCTTGATGGTGGTGGTGGCGTTGAAGCCGCTGCGGTAGCCGCCCCAGGGATCCTTGCCTTCGCCGATGTGGACCAGGTCGAAGGCCACGTCCTTGGAGACGCCGTGCAGGGTCAGGGTGCCCTTGAGTACGCCTTTGTCCTTGGTGCCTTCATAGCCGGTGCTGACGAAGGTCATCTTGGGGTACTGCTTCACGTCCAGGAAGTCGGGGCTGCGCAGGTGCTTGTCGCGGGCCTCGTGGTTGGAATCCACGCTGGCGGCATCGATTTCGAAGCTCGCCTTGGCCGCCGCCGGGTTGGCGTCGTCCATGCTGAAGGTGCCACTGAAGGTGTTGAACCGGCCGACCAGTTCGGAGAAGCCGAGGTGGCCCACCTTGAACTGGACTGTGGTGTGCGCTGCATCGACATCGTAATCGGCAGCCATCAGGGGAGCCGCCATAAACAGGCAGGAGGCCAGCAGGGCCTTGGTCATTTTCATTCCGATCGTTCCTTCATTGGGGGTTCACAACGGTGAACAAAATGCTAACCTCCTATCGAGAATAGATAATCATCGATTTATTAAAATAATTATCAACCGAGAGTGGAATATGGATCAGATAGCCGCCATGCGCACCTTCATCAAGGTGGTGGAGTGCCAGAGCTTCACCAAGGCCGCCCATCAGCTCGGGATCTCGGTCGCCATGACCTCCAAGCTGATGCAGCAGCTCGAGGAGTCCCTCTCCACCCGGCTGTTGTCGCGCACCACCCGCCAGGTCAACCCCACCGAGGCGGGCCAGTTTTACTACCAGCGCTCCCTGGCCCTGCTGGCGGAGCTGGAAGAGACCCACAGCCAGCTCACCCACAACAACCAGCAGCCCCAGGGCACCCTCAAGCTCTCGGTGCCCATGGATTTCGGCTACCTGCACCTCTCCCCCGCCCTGCCCCTGTTTCGCGAGCGCTACCCGGACTTGAAGCTCGAGATTGAGTACAGCGACCGGCGGGTGGCCCTGGTGGAGGAGGGGTTCGATCTGGCCCTGCGCATCGGCAACCTGCCGGACTCCTCCCTGGTGGCCAAGCCGCTCGCCATGATGAAGATGGTGGTGTGCGCCAGCCCCGACTACCTGGCCCGCCGGGGCAGGCCGAAGACCCCGGAGGATCTCAAGCAGCACGACTGCCTCATCTACACCCTGACCCAGCCGGACTGGGTCTTCAAACGGGATGGGGAGGAGCACAGCATCCGTCCCCAGGGGCCCCTTCGCGCCAACAACGGGGTGGCCCTGACCCGGGCCGCCTGCGACCACCAGGGCATCATCTTGCAGCCCACCTTCATCGTGGGGGATGCGCTGCGCTCGGGGGCGCTGGTCCCCTTGTTGCTGGAGTGGGAGAAGGGGCAGGTGGGGCTCTATGCCCTCTATCCGCACCGCCGTTTCGTGTCGGCCAAGGTGCGCTGCTTCATCGAATTCGTGCAGGAGCGCTATCTGGCGCCCCACTACTGGGACAGGGAGACCTGAGCCCGGGCTCAGGGGGTGGGCATCAGCTCGGCCACCAGCAGGTGATCCTGCTGGCTCATCTGCCAGCGTGGCAGACGCTGGCGCAAGGCGGCGAGCTCGGCCTCCCCCAGCGCATAGGGCAGGGTGACGTGCAGGCAATGGCAATCCAGCATGGCCGCCAACTGCATCATCAGGGCGAGGTTTGCCTCGTCGCTCTTGTGCTTGTTGATGCGCTTGCCGAGCTCGTGGCGAAAGTGGGTCTCGGGATCCTGAGTCATCGCCTGCCAGCCGTAACCAAAGAGCGGGATGAAGGCGCTGACGATGCCAAGGGCGGTGAGGGGCCGTTTGGGCGGGTGATAGAGGGCGTTGAGATCCAGCAGGATGGGGCTTTGATGGGGTTCACGACTGCCGGATAAAATAGTATTGCTCATTGGATTACCCTGTTGATTCCTCTAGACTTCGCCGCATATTTGACCTGACATGCCAACGAGGTGCTGATGCTAAGCGATATCGAGATCTCCCGCCAGTCCCCCCGCCTGCCCATCGCCGAGGTGGCAGCGCAGCTCGGCATAGCGGCCGCCCATCTCCACCCCCACGGCCATTACAAGGGCAAACTCGACCTCGCGCTGCTCCATCACGCCCCCGCCCGCGAGCCCGGCAAGCTGGTGCTGGTGAGCGCCATCACGCCCACCCCCCTTGGGGAGGGCAAGACGGTCACCACGATCGGCCTCTCCATGGGGCTCAACCACATCGGCCAGCCCAGCATCGCCACCATTCGCCAACCGAGCCTCGGCCCCGTCTTCGGGGTCAAGGGGGGCGCCGCCGGGGGCGGCATGGCCCAGGTGGTGCCGATGGAGGAGATGAACCTGCACCTCACCGGGGATTTTCACGCCCTCACCGCCGCCCACAACCTGGCCTCTGCCGCCCTGGATGCCCGCCTGTTCCATGAACGCAAACTCGGTGACCAGTTCAGCGCCAGAACCGGCCTGGCGCGGCTCGATATCGACCCGGCCAACATCCTCTGGCCCCGCACCCTGGACATGAACGACCGGGCGCTTCGCCACCTCACCCTCGGCCAGGGCGGTGCTGCCGATGGTGTCGAGCGCCCCGATCGCTTCGTCATCACCGCCGCCTCCGAGCTGATGGCCATTCTGGCGCTGGCCAGGGATCTCAAGGACTTGCGCGCGCGTATCGGCCGCATCCAGCTCGCCCTCGACCAGCGCGGCAAGCCCGTCACCGCCGAGCAGCTGGAAGTGGCGGGGGCCATGACGGTGCTGCTCAAAGACGCCCTCAAGCCCACCCTGATGCAGACCACGGAGCAGACCCCTGTGCTGGTCCACGCCGGCCCCTTTGCCAACATCGCCCACGGCAACTCCTCCGTCATCGCCGATCGCATGGCGCTGGGTCTTGCCGACTATGTGGTGACCGAGGCGGGTTTTGGCTCCGACATGGGGCTGGAGAAGTTCTTCAACATCAAGTATCGCCAGTCCGGCCTCGCCCCCGCCTGCGTGGTGCTGGTGGCCACGGTGCGCGGCCTCAAGGCCAACAGCGGCCTGCTCGACATCCGGCCGGGCCAGCCGCTGCCGGCCAGCCTGCAAGGGGAAGATCTGCCCACCCTGACAGCGGGGTGCGCCAACCTCGCCTGGCATATTCACAACGCCCGCCGTTACGGGGTGCCCGTGGTGGTCGCCATCAACCGCTTCCCCACCGACAGCGATGCCGAGCTGGCCCTGCTGGAGGAGGCGGCGCGCCAGGCCGGTGCCTGTGGCGTCGCCCTCTCCCGGGCCTTCACTGACGGTGGCGCGGGTGCGGCGGATCTGGCTCACGCCGTGGTGGCGGCCTGCAAGCAGCCCAGTGAGGTCAGGCTGCTCTACCCCGATGAGATGAGCCTTGTCGCCAAGCTCGCCACCCTGGTGGAGTGCGGCTATGGTGGCCGGGGCGTCACCCTCTCGGACAAGGCGCGCCAGCAACTGGCCAGACTCTCGGCAGAGGGCCAGGATCACCTGCCCGTCTGCATGGCCAAGACGCCGCTCTCCATCAGCCATGACCCCGCCAGGAAGGGCGTGCCGACGGACTTCGAGGTGCCCATCGAGGAGGTGAAACTCTGCGCGGGGGCAGGCTTCGTCTATGCCCTGGCGGGCCCCATCATGACCATGCCGGGCCTGGGCAGCCTGCCGGCCTATCGCCATATCGACATCGACGATGACGGCGACATCGTCGGCCTGAGCTGACGCGCAGGCTGGCAGCCTGCCGTCCCTGAACACCATATGGACATCGACGATGACGGCGACATCGTCGGCCTGAGCTGACGTGCAGGCTGGCAGCCTGCCCTCCCTGAGCGCCTGACGGCGAGATAGTCCGGTTGCGCCACATGATCGGACAAGCAGTCTGGCGCCGACCGATGACGCGGCGCTAATCGACCCTGACATCAACACACCCGCCATCAACAACAAGGCCCCGCCGATTGGCGGGGCCTTGTTGTGCGTATCAGAACGCCATCAGTAGTGGAAGCGCCCCAGCTTGCTCATGACCGTCTCGGTCAACCCGTGCATCTGCTTGCTCTGGGCATCCTGCTCCCGGGCCACCCGGGTGGAGGCGCTCGCCAGCTCGTGGATGTTGCTGACGTTCTGGTTAATCTCCTCGCTCACCTTGGATTGCTGCTCGGCGGCGCTCGCAATCTGGGTCGCCATGTCCTGGATACGGTCGGCGGCCTGCACTATGGTCGCCAGCTCGCTTACCGCCTGCTCGGCATCACGCAGCGCCAGGCTGCTCAACTGGCGCCCCTCTGTCATGGTGTCGACCGCGGCGCGCGTGGTGTCCCGCAGCCTGTCTATCATCTGCTGGATCTCCTGGGTCGAGGCCCGGGTCTTGGAGGCCAGGGTACGCACCTCGTCGGCCACCACGGCGAAACCGCGACCATGTTCACCGGCCCGTGCCGCCTCGATGGCTGCATTCAGCGCCAGCAGGTTGGTCTGCTCAGAGATGGTCCGGATCACATCCAGGATGCTGCCAATCTGCACCCCCTGCTGCTGCAAGGCGGTGATCCTGTCCGACACCTCGCTGACCTGGGCACTCAACTGGCGGATGCCGTTGGCAGAGGCACTCACCACCTGCTGACCCTTGTGCACCGCATGACGGGTCTCATCCACCGCCTGGGCCGTGATCTGGGCGCTGCTGGAGACGGAGTCTGCGGTCGATGACATTTCATGGATGGCCGTGGCCACCAGCTCGACCTGCTCCAGCTGGTGATGGCTGTTCGCCAGCCCCTGCTGGGCCTGCCTGGCCGAGTTCACCGCCGCCTGCTGCAACTCGTGCACGCTGGTGGCGGTGTCGGTCACTATGCCCTGCACGGTCGCGACGAACTGGTTGATCCCCTCCGCCAGCACCCCGGTCTCATCGCGCCGGTGCTGGGTCAGCCGCTGGGTCAGATCCCCTCCGGCGCTGGAGAGACGCGCCACCATGCGAGCCGTCTCCTGCACCGGCCGGGAGATGGACCCTGCCGCGAAAGCGAGCCCGACCAGACCGATACCAGCCACCAGGATGCCCACCATCAGCTGGGTCCAGACCCCCTTGCCAAAGGCCTCGGCACGGGCCTGCGCCATCCGCTCGTACTCGGCATAGAGGGCGCTGCCCGGCACCTCGATGGCGATCCCCCAGGCCTGTGTGACCTTGTTGAGGCTGATGGGTGCGAAGACCCTCAAGCCATCGGCGTGCTCGTCGCTGCCCCTCTCGCCACGTTGCAACTGGGCCAGCAAGGATGGATCCTGCAAGCGCTGCCCTACCCCGTCGCCATCGCGGGAGTCGGCGGCGATGATGCCCATGGGGCTGATAATGCGCACCCTGCCCTGCCCGTCGAATACCCGTCGGCTGATGTCAGCGGCCAGCCGTTGCAGGTAGTTGAGGGAGTAGTCGATGCCCACCATGCCGAGGTATTGATCCCCGTTCAGCACAGGCACCACGAAGGAGGTGAGCAGGGTGGGCTGACCGTTGACCTGGTAGACGGAGGGGTCGACGGCGCAGCTTGCCTTGCTCTCCTGCGGGCAGAGATACCACTCGGAGGCCCGGATCCCGGTCGCGCTCGGCGTCTTGCTGTAGAAATCCCCCAGGGGTTTGAGGTCAAAACCGGCCGGGCCGCGGCTCCAGTAGGGGGCGAAGTTGCCCGATGCCTGGCTATGCCGGCCATCACCGGTATGGAGCGCATCCTGACCGTCGAAACGATCCGCCTCCCAGCCACTGTAGATGCTGAGGAAATCCGGGTTGCGATCCCCTATGTCCTTGAGCAGGGCCGTGACCTCGTCCCGATCGAGAGGCTCGGGCTGATGGACATTGCCCGCCAGCAGTGCCGCCAGGGTTTCGGCCGCATCCAGCGCCAGTTCGAAGGAGCGTGCCACCTCGCTCGCCTGACCATCCGCCAGGGTCAGCAGCCACTGCCTGGCCTGCTGGCGGGCCGCGTCGTGGCTCTCCTGCTGGATCTTCTCCTGCATGCTGGCCAGGGAAACATAGCTGTAACCCACCACGCTGAGGACGGTGGTCAGCAGGATGCAACCCGCAAAGAACATGACTTGATACTTGATGGAACGGAACATGACGGATGGTGGGTCTCTTGAGCCAAAACAGGGGCATTATACGGGCTCGCAAACAGGTCGCAAACGGCCCTGCATGAAATTAATCGCCGATTTGTGAGCGAAGTCGAACATCCGGCCTGTCATCCCCCATCCGGTAGGTGAAGGGGCAGGCGGGCCGGTTGAAACGGGCACAGGGAGGGCGATGACAAACAACAAGGCCCCGCCGATTGGCGGGGCCTTCTGCGCTGTGCCGGGTGGCAGCAAGACTCAGAGGGTGAAGCGCTGGGTCATATGGTGCAGCGAGGTGGCCAGCCTGCTCAGCTCGACACAGGCCTGGGCGGTCTGCTGCGCCCCCTGGGCATTCTCGTCGGCGGCGGTGTGGATCTTGACGATGCTGCGATTGAGCTCCTCGGTGACCGCGTTCTGCTGCTCGGTGGCGGTGGCGATCAGGGTGTTCATGTCGGTGATCTGGGTGACGGCACCGTTGATGCTGTCGATGCTGCTCCCCGCCTCCCGCGCCAGCTCCACGCTCTCCTGCATCTGCTGACGGCTCAGCTGCATGGCGCTGCCCGCCTCGGCGGTGCGCTCCTGAAGCACCTCGATCATCTTGCTGATCTCGGCGGTGGATGCCTGGGTGCGCTGGGCCAGACTGCGCACCTCGTCCGCCACCACCGCAAAGCCACGACCCTGCTCGCCGGCCCGGGCCGCTTCGATGGCCGCGTTGAGGGCCAGCAGGTTGGTCTGCTCGGCGATGCCGCGAATCACGTCCAGCACCATGCTGATGCTGGCGCTGTCGGTCTCCAGTTGCTGCACCACGCTCCCGGCCTGCTCTATCTGACGGGAGACCTGCTCTATGCTGCCGATGGCGCTGCGCACCACCTGGTTGCCCTGGGTGGAGGTGCGGGAAGCCTGCTTGGCCGCCCCCATGGCGTCCGTGGTGTTGCGAGCCACCTCATTGACGGTGGACTGCATCTCGTTCATGGCGGTGGCGACCTGAGAGACCTCTCCCTGCTGGCTTGCCATGCCCTTGGCGGACTGCTCGGAGATGGCGCTCACCTCCTCTACCGCGCTGCTGAGCTGGCTCACCGAGCCGGAGATTTCGCTCACCAGCTCTGCCAGTGCCCCCTGCATCCGGTCGATGGCCGACCCCAGCTGACCCAGCTCGTCGCGGTTGAAGCGGTTGCCGCGGACCCACTCCTGCAGCTCGCCCCGACCGAGATCCCCGCTCGCGATGCGCTGGGCCTGACGGGCCAGCATGATGAGCGGGTCGCGGATCTGACGGGTCAGCACCACCGAGAGGGCGACAACCAGGGCCAGGCCGATCACCAGGGCCAGGGTCACGCTCAGCTTGGCGCTGTCAAAGGCGTCCACCACCTCGGCACGGGAGCCCACGGAGTAGCCGTGGTTGATGCGGATAAGCTCACCCACCGACTTGGTCAGATTGGTATAGAGGGTGACCCCCTCCCCCATGAAGAGGTGCTGGGCTTCGGCCATCTGTCCCGAGTCCTGCATCTGCCGGATGCGCTGGTGCAGGGCGACATATCGCTCCCAGTCCGCCTTGACGATGTCAAAGGCGCGGCGCTCCTCCCGATCCTCCGCCCAGATGGTGCCATCGTGGGCCACTATCTGGCGCGCAGCCTCTTGCAGGCTCTTCTCGCTCTCGTTGCGATAGCGGGCCTTCTGCTGGGCATCGTCCGCCACCAGGAAGACATCCAGTTCGTAGCGGCGCAGGGCATTGATGGTCTCGCCGAGGGTGCTGGTGCGCACGACGGCGGGCAGGATGCTGTCGGTAAAGCCGATGGCGGCGCGGTTCATCTTGCTGAATTCAAACAGCGAGAAGCCGCCGATAAAGGCCATCATCAGGCCGAGTACGGCAAAGCCGGCGGTAAGTTTTTTGCCTATCGTCATGGTGTTCATGGCATGTCCTGCATGGGGAAAACAAGTGGCATTGCTCGGCGCAGGCCTGGCCTGCGCCTTCACTACCCTCCTTGGCAGCACATCTCGTCCCTGTCGGCGCGCACAAGGGCGGGCCCGGGGTGTCGGCGTCAACCAGACCGTCCGACAACACACAGAGCCATAGCGACCGGCACGGTCACAACTTTAGGTATTTTTCAAAAAAAGTGAGGAAAAGGAGACGGGGCCTGTCGGCGACAGCCCCCGGGAGCACTACCCTTTCAGACCACCGAGAAACTCGGCGCGGGTGTCGGGCTGGGTCTTGAAGACGCCGCCTAGGGAGGTGGTGGTGGTGTAGGAGGTGGAGTCCATCACGCCACGGGCCTTCACGCAGAAGTGGGTCGCCTTGATGCTGATGGCCACGTCCCTGGTGCCAAGCAGGGTCTGCAACGCCAGCAGGATCTGCTGGGTCAACCGCTCCTGTACCTGGGGACGACGGGCGAAGAACTGCACGATGCGGTTGATCTTCGACAGGCCAATCACCTTGCCGCGGGGAATGTAGGCCACGTGGGCAAAGCCGTCTATGGTGACGAAGTGGTGCTCGCAGGTGCTGGTGAGGCTGATGTCCCGCACCATGATCATCTCGTCCACCTTCATCTTGTTCTCGATCACCGTCACCTTGGGGAAGGTGGCATAGTCGAGGCCGGAGAAGATCTCGTTCACGTACATCTTGGCAATGCGGTGCGGGGTCTCGGCCAGACTGTCGTCGGCCAGATCCAGTCCCAGCGTCTCCATGATGGCGCGCATATGACCTTCGATTTTTTCCTTTTTCTGCTGGCCGCTCAATTCATTGGCCACCAGAGGTGTCTCAAGGCCCTCGGCCTCGAGCGCCGCCCTGACCAACAGGGCTTCCTGGCTTAAGCTCGTCATCGTGTTTCTCTCCCACGCTCAGGGACTGTGCTGGCCTGCGGCATGGTGCCGCGGCGCAATCTTACAGGGCGATTATTGTCATAATTCTGTCTAACTCAAGCCCGGTGCCCGACTTTATGCCAAACCACCTCGTTTTGTCCGCACCGGCCTGCCCATTCGGGGGCAAGGCGCACGGCCGTGCCGCCTCTTCCCCAGCCACCATCTCGCACAAGCCTCGCTCTGGTTACCCATCAGGAGGTAATTCAACGGGATAGCGCCCCAGAATCCGATCACACCGGGGCATCTGCCCCCCATTACCGCACCTTCGGCCTGCCCATCGGAGCGGATTTTTGGGATAATCCGCCCCCTACACACCAGAGAGGTCATGATGATGGGATTCGATACCGGTGCACTCCTCCCCTTGGACAAGGCCCTGCAAGGGATGCTGGAACAACTCACCTGCTGCTGCGAGACGGAGCGGTTGCCCCTGCCCCAGGCGCTGGATCGGATCCTGGCCGAGGAGATAAGCTCCCCCCTCTTCGTCCCCCCCTTCGACAACGCCGCCATGGACGGCTATGCCGTGCGCCTGGCGGATCTCGCCGCCGGGGTGCCGCTCCCCGTGGCGGGCAAGGCCTTTGCGGGCCAGCCCTATGAGGGGGAGTGGCCCGCCGGCCACTGCATCCGCATCATGACCGGGGCCCCTGTGCCCCCGGGTGCAGACGCTGTGGTGATGCAGGAAGAAACGCAAGCCGGCGACAACGGGATCACTTTCCTGACCCGCCCCGTTGCCGGCCAGAACATCCGTCGCCGCGGCGAGGATCTGGCGCAGGGTGACAGGGTGCTCGAAAGCGGCCTGCGCCTGAGTCCCAGAGAGCTGCCGCTGCTCGCCTCCCTTGGCATCGCGAACGTCACGGTGCGCCGTCCCCTCAGGGTCGCCATCTTCAGCACAGGGGACGAGCTCAAGCCTCTGGGCACCCCGCTCCAGCACGGAGACATTTACGACTCCAACCGCTACGGGGTCAAGGCGATGCTGAGCCGCATGGGCTGTGAGTGCCTGGACCTTGGCATCATCCCCGACGATCCGGCTGCCCTGCGCGCCGCCTTCTTGCAGGCCGACCGCGAGGCCGATGCCCTGATCACCACCGGGGGAGTCTCGGTGGGGGAAGCGGACTTCACCAAACAACTGCTCGAAGAGCTCGGGGAAATTGGCTTCTGGAAGCTCGCCATCAAGCCGGGCAAACCCTTCGCCTTTGGCCGGTTGCCAAACGCCTGGTTCTTCGGTCTGCCGGGCAACCCGGTCTCCGCCATGGTCACCTTCGATCAGCTGGTGCAACCGGCCCTGGCCAGACTGGCCGGTCAGCAGTTTGCACGCCCGCACCCCCTCCAGGCCTTGGCGACAGAGCCGCTCAAGAAGAGCCCGGGGCGCCTGGACTTCCAGCGCGGCATCCTGAGCGTGGGCCCCAATGGCCTCGAGGTACGCAGCACCGGCTCCCAGGACTCCGGGGTGTTCAGCTCCCTGTCCCGGGCCAACTGCTACATCGTGCTCGAACAGGAGCGCGGCAAGGTGGCCGCCGGTGAGACGGTCACCGTCGAGCCCTTCTCGGGGCTGCTGCTGTGAGCGAGATCCTGAGCGACGCCGAGCTCCTTCGCTACAACCGCCAGATCGTGCTCAAATCCTTCGACTTCGAGGGGCAGGAGGCGCTCAAGCAATCCCGCGTGCTGGTCATCGGCGCCGGGGGCCTCGGCTGCGCCGCCAGCCAGTATCTGGCGGTGGCCGGGGTCGGCCACCTCACCCTGGTGGATTTCGATCGGGTGGAGCTCTCCAATTTGCAGCGCCAGGTGTTGCACAGCGACGCGCGCATCGGCCAGCTCAAGGTGGAGTCCGCGGCGACGTCCCTGCGCGCCCTCACCCCCTGGCTCGAGGTGGAGACCCACGCCGCCCTCGCCGACGAGGTGCTGCTCGATGCCCTGCTGCCAGGCCATCAGCTGGTGCTCGACTGCACCGACAACGTCTCCATCCGCAACCTCCTCAACCAGCGTGCCCGCCAGCACAAGGTGCCCCTGGTCAGCGGCGCCGCCATCCGGCTGGAAGGGCAGCTCTGCAGCTTCACCTGGCAGGAGGATGAACCCTGCTACGCCTGTCTCAGCGCCCTCTTTGGCGATCAGGCCCTCACCTGTGTCGAGGCGGGGGTACTGGCCCCCGTGGTGGGGCTGGTGGGCAGCCTGCAGGCGCTCGAAGCCATCAAGCTGCTGGCGGGCATGGGCAAAAGCTACAGTGGCCGCCTGCTGATGATCGACGGTCTGGGTGGCAGCTTTCGCGAGCTGAAACTGCCCAAGCGCCCCGACTGCCCGGTCTGCTCAAGGCCCTGAGCAGCGCCCACAAAAAAGCCGAACCCCGGGGTTCGGCTTTTTTATCTACCTCTGCTGTCTGCTCCCCTCAATGGGTTGAGAGGATCCGCTGCAACAGATGATTGAACCCGGCAGGATCTTCCGCCGGCCAGGCGTGGTGACCATCCGGGGTGTGGATGGTGGCATTGGGCAGGGAGGCGAACTGCTCCACCCGCCGCGCCAGGGGCAGATAGTCGTGACTGGTGGAGATGATGGCCACCGGCTGCCAGAGGGTGCCGAGACGAGCCCGCACCGACCAGCCGGGCAGCGCCTCCAGCAGCGCCTTGTAGGTCTTCTTTTTGTTGCGCACGAAGCGCCCCCGGAAGGTGTGGCGCACCTGGGCGAGATCGGGGCCGGGAAAGAGCTCGCGACCGAGCCACCACGCCAGCGGCCGCATGCCGAACCAGCGCAGCCACTTGAGGCGCATGGCATAGCGCTCCTGCTCCTTTGGCGTCTCCAGCAGAAATTCGCTGAAGCCGTTGACCAGCACCAGCCCCTGCACCTTGTGGGGCAGTTGCAGCGCCAGCTCCAGCGCCACCATGGCACCGAGCGACAACCCCACTACCCAGGCAGGCTCGGGCTGTTCGTCGAGCCAGCGGGCCACATCCGCCGCCAGGGTGGGCACGTCAAAGGGCCCCTCCTGCATGCTCTGGCCGTGGCCGCGCAAGTCGATGGCCACCACCCGGTAACGCTCGGAAAAACGCTCGATCTGCGCCTGCCAGTCGAGGCTGGAAGAGCCCAGCCCGTGCAGCAAGAGCAGCAAGGGCCCCTCCCCCGCACTGCGCAGGGCCAAGCCATGGGATTTCATTACCTGATTGCGACGCACCCGTCCCCCCTTTCTCGACGCCATGCCGGCCACTCATGGCCAGCCAATCCGCACTCCGGTCCCCTGTCTACCCCTCTCCCACCAGGCTCACCGCCTTGATGTAGGCGTAGAGGCGCATGGCCGGCATCAGGGCGAGCCGCTGCGCGGAGCGGCTGGTGATCCGGGCCAGCAGTATCTGCTGCCCGAGAGCCAACTGCAACAGGGTCTGCCCGGGTCGCACCTCCCGCACCTCCAGCAGCCGGGTCTCGAGGCAGTTGGAGAGGCTGGAGTGCACGATGGGCTCGGTGGCGATCACCAGATCCCGCGCCGCCACCTTGATCTGCAAGGGGCCCGCTTCATCGGGGGCATGCTCCATGGTCACCATCAGGGTCTGCTCCCCGAGTCGCAGGGTCGCCATCTGCTCGTGCTCGTCGTAGTGGGACAGGGTCGCAGAGAGCATGACCCCGACGTCGTCGCGACTGGCCAGCGACAGGTCGGTGCGGGCGAAGATCTCCTCTGGGGTGCCCTGGGCCTCCACCCGTCCCTCTGCCAGCAGCACCAGTCCATCGCAGAGCAGGCTCACCTCCTCCATGGCGTGGCTGACGAAGATCATGGGGATGCCGCTCTCCTGCTGCAAGCCCTTGAGCACGTGGGCCTGATGGATGCGGCTGCGCCTGTCCAGCGCCGAGAAGGGTTCATCCAGCAGCAGCAAGTCGGGCTCGGCCAGCAAGGCCCTGGCCAATGCCACCCGCTGACGCTGACCGCCGGAGAGGCCATGGGCCGGTTGCCCCAGCAGCTCGGCAAAGCCGAGGCGCGCAGCCAGATCCTCTGGCTGCCAGCGCCCCCTCCCCTTGCGAGCCGCCAGTTGCAGGTTGCCGAGCACGCTCAGGTGGGGGAAGAGACGGGCATCCTGAAACACCATCCCGATGCGCCGCGCCTCGGGGGGCAGGGCTGCAAGCTCGCGCCCCTGCCAGCGCAGGGCATCGCCCGGGGCCTTGTCGAGCCCGGCGATGATGCGCAGCAGGGTGCTCTTGCCACAGCCCGAAGGACCGAACAGGCCGAGGATGCGGCTGGGGGGCAACGCCAGATCACACGCCAGGGTGAAGGGGCCGAAATCACGTCTGGCCTTGAGGTAGAGGTTCATCCGAACAGCCTCCGTTGCCGGCGTTGCAGCACGCCGTAGACCAGCACCAGCATCACCAGGGAGAAGCCCATCAGGCCGCCTGCCAGAATATGGGCGTGGTCGTAGTCCATCGCCTCCACGTGATCAAACAGGGCGATGGAGAGCACCTGGGTCTCCCCGGGAATGTTGCCGCCGATCATCAGCACCACCCCGAACTCCCCCAGGGTGTGGGCAAAGCCCAGCGCCGCCGCCATCACGAAGCTCGGCAGCGTCATCGGCAGGATGATGCGAAAGAAGCGCTCAAACGGGCCCATCCCCAGGGTGGCAGCAGCCTCCAGCTCCTTGCTGCCCATGTTGACGAAGGCGGAGGTGAGGGGTTGTACCACGAAGGGGAGCGAATAGATGACGGAGGCGATGAGCAGGCCGAGGAAACTGAAGGCGAGCGGGGCCCCGAAGGTCTCCCGCCACCAGCCACCCAAGCCGTACTCCGGGGAGAAGGCCAGCAGCAGATAGAAACCGAGCACGGTGGGCGGCAGCACCAGCGGCAGGGCCACCATGGCCTCCACCAGGGGGCGCAGCCGGTGCTGGCTGCGAGACAGCCACCAGGCGAGCGGCGGCGACAGCAGCAGCAGGATGGCAGTGGTGCTGGCCGCCAGTTTCAGGGTCAGCCAGACCGCCAGCAGATCCCCTTCACTCATAGGGTCCCCTCTCGGGTGTCGATAAAAAACAGGGCGCCGTCATGACGGGCGCCGCCTTGGGACACATCAGGCACCGGATCTGGCCAGCACGGGGCTGGCCGGCAGACGCCGGGCGCTTACTGCGGCAGGGCGTAACCCGCCGCCTTGATCTGCGCCTGTCCCGGCCCCTTGAGCCAGGCGACCAGGGCATCCACCGCCGCCCCTTTCTTCAGCACCAGGGCCTGCTGCTCGATGGGGGGATAGAAGCTGGCCGGTACCGCCCAGGCTTCGCCGGTCTTGCCCGCCTCCACCAGATTGGCCCAGGCGACGAAGCCCAGCTTCGCATTGCCGGTATCGACAAACTGCCAGGTCTGGCTGATGTTGGTGCCGGTCAGCACCCGATACTGCTTGGGATCGATCTTGAGGTGAGCCAGGGTCGCCATGGCGGCAGCGCCATAGGGCGCTGTCTTGGGGTTGGCGATGGCCAGCTCCCCCTGCCAGTGGCGCAAGGTGGCCTCATCAGGAGCAGGCCCCCCCTTCTGCCAGAGGCCGAGCTGACCGATGGCATAGGTGAAGCGCTCGCTCCCCTTGCCTTCCGACTCCAGCTTTTGAGGGGTCGCCACGTCGGCCGAGAGGAAGAGATCGAAGGGCGCACCGTGGGTGATCTGGGTATAGAGCACGCCGGTGGCCGCCGAACTGATGACGACGCTGTGGCCGGTCTTGGCGGTGAACTCCTTGCCGATGCGCTCTATGGTGCCCTTGAAGTTGGCCGCCACCGCCACCTTGACCTCGTCAGACAGCACAGCACCGCTGTACATGGCACCGGCCCCCAGCACCAACACGGATACCCATCTCTTCATTCCTTTGCTCCTTATGTTCCGGCACGCCGGATCGATTGACACGAGCTCGAGGCTCACTCCCCTTGTTGCCAGCGGGCCAGGGCGGCGTCATCGCTCGCCCTGGCCTCGACCCAGCGTTGCACCCCGTCGGCGGTCAGCTCTTTTTTCCAGAACGGCGCCCGGGTCTTCAAGAAATCCATGATGAAGTGGCAGGCCTCGAAAGCCGCCTCGCGGTGGGCGCTGCTCACCACCACCAGCACGATCTGATCCCCGAGCAGCAGCTCGCCGATGCGGTGAATGAGGGTGCACTCCTGCAGGGGCCAGCGGCTGCGGGCCTCGGCCACTATGTTCGTCAGCGCCTTCTCGGTCATGCCGGGGTAGTGCTCGAGGGCCAGCCCTTTCACATGCTCTCCCTGATTGAAGTCGCGCACCTTGCCGACAAAGCTGACAATCGCGCCTGTGTCCTGCCGGGCAGCAAGGCGGGCATATTCGTCGGCCAGCGAGAAGTCATCCCGCTGCACCAGAATGCGATCGGTCATGGTCAGCCTCCGGTCGTCACTGGAAGGAGAGGGAAGAAGGCGGCCTCACCACAGTCCCGCAGCTCAGTGGTGCGATCTACGGTCATTATCTCGTTCATCCTTAACCTCCGGTCACCGGCGGGAAGAAGGCGACCTCATCCCCGTCATGGAGGGGGGTATCCAGCGGCACCAGGGTCTGGTTGACCGCCACCAGGAGCTTGCCGGATTCGAGCGCCAGCGCCCACTTGTCACCCCGCTCGCTCAAGGCGGCGCGAAGGGCATCGGCACTGGCGTAGTCGCAAGGCAGGCTGAGCTCGTCGCAGCCGACCAGCTCACGCACCTGCGCAAAAAACAGAACCTTGATCATGCCTGCTCTCCTTTGGTCGCACCCAGCTGGAAATGACCGGACTTGCCGCCCTTTTTCTCCACCAGACGCACCTGCTCGATCACCATGTCCTTTTGCACCGCCTTGCACATGTCGTAGATGGTCAGGGCCGCCACCGAGGCGGCGGTGAGCGCCTCCATCTCCACCCCGGTCTTGCCCGAGAGCTTGCACAGGGTGCGGATATGGACCCGATTGTGCGCCGCCTGGGGGGCTATCTCTACCTCCACCCGGGTCAGGGCCAGGGGATGGCACAGGGGAATGAGGTCGGCGGTCTTCTTGGCCGCCATGATGCCGGCGATGCGGGCGGTGGCGAACACGTCCCCCTTGTGGTGCTGACCACTCAGGATCAACGCCAGGGTCTCGGGGGCCATGGTCACGAAAGCCTCGGCGCGGGCCTCGCGTTCGGTCACCTGCTTGTCGGTGACATCCACCATGTGGGCCTCGCCGCTCTGGTTGAGATGGGTCAGGTTCATCTATGCCCCTATCGAAAAATAAGATGGATGATCCGGGTTTACTCCCGGGATCACAGATGGGTCACGAAGTTGCACGGCCGGGTACGGGCGTCGAGCTGATCCCGGATAAGCTGTTCCCAGCCCAGGCGGCAGGCGCCGGTGGAGCCGGGTAGGCAGCAGATCAGGGTGCGATTGGCGAGCCCGGCCAGGGCACGGCTCTGCATGGCGGAGCCTTTTATCTCGGCAAACGAGAGCTGGCGGAACATCTCGCCAAAACCCTGCACCGTGCGCTCGAACAGCACGCCGACCGCCTCGGGCACCCGGTTCTGCTCGTTGAAGCCGGTGCCGCCGTTGATGAGCACCACCTGGACTCCCTCGTCGGCAATCCAGTCGCTCACCTGGGCGCGGATGCGAAACAGGTTGTCTGGACAGAGCGCCCGATCGGCCAGCACGTGGCCGGTCTGGGTCAGGGCCTCGACCAGATAGTCCCCCGAGCTGTCATCGGCAGCGGTGCGACTGTCGGAAACCGTCAGGACGGCGATCTTGAGAGGGATGAATTCGCTGTGTTTGGGTGCCATTGGGGCCATTCCTGTCAATCATTGACCACGAGAGGATGAGGTGAACGCGCCGCACCGTGGTGCCAGCCATGAAAGGAGCCGGTGGGCGCCGCGTTGCCGGGAAGGGATTCTATCAAAAGATGTCTGGCTGGGGGGCGTCATTGCCCATTAATCTCGAAGGCCGCCGGATCCCGAGGATCCGGCGGCCTTCCCATCAGAAGCCTGGCACCCCTTTCATGTCAGGCAGTTGGTGCGCAATCCCCTTGTGGCAGTCGATGCAGGTGTTGGCCCCGCTTGCCAGGTTGGTGGAGTGCATCTGGGCGGCCCGACGCCCTTGCAGGGAGAAGTCCATGTACTCGAAGTTGTGGCAGTTGCGGCACTCGCGCGAATCCGTCTCCTTCATCCGCTGCCACTCCCGCTCGGCCATCTCCCGCCGGTGGGATTCAAACTTCTCGCGGGTATCCACCTTGCCGGTGATCATGCCCCACAGCTCCTTGGAGGCCTGCACCTTGCGGATGATCTTGTAGGTCCACTCGTGGGGTACGTGGCAATCCGGGCAGCTGGCCCGCACGCCGGAGCGGTTGGCGTAGTGGATGGTGTCGCGGTACTCCACGAACACGTTGTCCTTCATCTCGTGGCAACCGGTGCAGAAGGCCTCGGTGTTGGACGCTTCCATGGCGGTGTTGAACCCGCCCCAGAAGATGACGCCACCGAAGAAGCCCATCAGCAGGATGACCCAGAGGGCCGCCTTCGACGGTGACTTGAAGGTGGTCCACAGACGCTTCACAAAGCCGGGTAATTTCATCTATGGGCTCCTCAGTTCAGCGCTTCAACCGGTTTGAAGGTATTGTTCACCAGCGGCTTGGCGTCCGCTTGCGGCACGTGGCACTGCAGACAGAAGTAGCGGCGCGGAGAGACTTCGCCCAGGGTCATGCCGTCGCGGGTCTCGAAGTGGGTGGGGCTTATCTTGGGGGCCTTCATGGCACTGGCGTTCTTGAAGCTGTGACAGGCCAGGCACTTGTTGACCTTGTTGTCCACTTCATAGTTGCGGGTGTCGTGGGGGATCAGCGGGGGCTGGTGCATGTACTGGCGATCGTAGAGGTCGCCATCCTTGCGAAAGTTCTTCAGAGGGGCCGCGTCGGCATCCGTCACCAGATCCGTGCTTCCCCGCTCCGACTTGATGCCCCCCGTGCTGTTGGTGATCTCGGGGACGGCCGCCATCAAGGAACCCGCCATCAGGCAGGCCAGCATTGCTCCAATCAGCTTCTTCATTATGTGTTCTCCGACGTTTTCTCTGCCTTGACGGCAAAACCTACAGTGATTTCAAAAACTTGCTCCGCGCAGACATCGATGCAACGGCCGCAGTTGGTACACTCCTGAGCCGCAATCAAGGGCCCGTGACCACGCCTGGCACCGTGAACGGGGCCGCGCAGGATGGGACGCTCCGGGCAGACCGCATAACAATCCATGCAGTTGCTGCACCGCTCGCGCCCCGAGGCTGCAATCTTGATGAACCCGACCCGGTTGACCAGGGCATAGAAGGCCCCCACCGGACAGAGGTGGCCGCACCAGCCCCGCTCCACCACAAAAAGGTCGAACAGGAACAGCACCGCCAGCAGGCCCCAGCCCGCCCCCATGCCAAACAGCAGGCCCCGCAGGGTGAGCGACACCGGATTGACCAGCTCCCACACCAGCACGCCTGTGATGGCCGGCGCCACCAGCACCATGGCCAGCAGCCAGTAGCGGGTAGCGCGGTTGAACTGACCATTGCCCTTGAGCCCGAGCCGCCCCCTGAGCCAGGCGGCGACATCGGTGACCAGGTTGACTGGACAGACCCAGGAGCAGAACACCCGCCCCCCGACCAGCCAGTAACCCGCGAGCACCAGCCCGGCCCCGAGCCACAGGGTGGGGATGGGCCACTGGCCCGCCGCCACCGACTGCAACAGGGTCAGGGGATCCGTGAGGGGCACCGTCTCCAGCAGCAGGGAGCTGGAGAGGTTGCCCTTGAGGATCCAGATGCCCGCGAGCGGCCCCAGCAGGAACAGCCCCAGCACCCCGAACTGGCAAAGCCGGCGCAGCAGCAGGAAGCGGTGGGCACGCCACCACCCCAGCCTGGCCGTGGCCTCGGCCCCTGGATACCGACTCATAGACCCTCCGGTTTGCGGGTCGGCAGGGTGAGCCTGTCGCCGATGAGCGATTTGCCCGCCTTCGCCTTCTCTTCCCAGCCGAGCCGGTAGTGGTGACCCAGCTCCCCCTTGGCAAGCTGGCGAGGCACCACCTTGATGGCCGCCTCCTCCAGCACGCAGGCGTGCTCGCACTTGCCGCAGCCGGTGCAGAGATCGCTGTGCACCGTGGGCAGGAACATGGCGTGCTTGCCTGTGCGCGGGTTGTGCTGCAGCTCCAAGGTAATGGCCTTGTCGATGAGGGGGCAGACCCGGTAGCAAACGTCGCAGCGCAGCCCCAGGTAGTTGAGGCAGGTCTCGTGATCGATGAGCACCGCCACCCCCATCCGCGCCTGATCGATATCGGTCATGGCCCGATCCAGCGCCCCGCTCGGGCAGGCCGCCACGCAGGGGATGTCGTCACACATCTCGCACGGAACGGCGCGCGCCTTGAAGTAGGGGGTGCCGGTGGTCACGGGTTCAAACAGCCGGGCGAGCTTGAGGGTGTCGTAGGGGCATGCCTCGACGCAGAGCCCGCAGCGCACGCAGGCGCCGAGAAACTCGGCCTCGTCGAGGGCGGCCGGCGGGCGCAGCGCCTGGGCAGGCAAAGCCTGCACCTGCTGGCGCGCCACGCCGCCGAGCCCCACGCCAAGCAGGCCCACACCGCAGACCCCCTTGGCCATGTCGGCCAGAAACTGGCGCCGACTACGACTCATCTCGCGCTCCCCCGCCTCAGGCCTTCATGACCTTGACGGCGCACTTCTTGTAATCCGTCTCCTTGGAGAGCGGATCGGTGGCGTCCAGGGTCAGCTTGTTGACCAGCTGGCTCGCATCGAAGAAGGGCATGAACACCAGTCCCTTGGGCGGACGGTTGCGGCCACGGGTCTCGACCCGGGTCTTCACCTCGCCCCGGCGGGAGGAGACGATCACCTCTTCACCACGGCGCACGCCACGGGCCTTGGCATCTTCCGGGTGCATGAACAGCACCGCATCCGGGAAGGCGCGATAGAGCTCGGGCACGCGACGGGTCATGGTGCCGGTGTGCCAGTGCTCCAGCACGCGACCGGTGGAGAGCCACATGTCGTACTCTTTGTCCGGAGCTTCGGCAGCCGGCTCATAGGGCAGCGCGAAGATCACCGCCTTGCCATCGGGCTTGCCGTAGAAGCGCACCCCCTCCCCCGCCTTCACGTAAGGGTCGAACCCTTCGCGATAGCGCCACAGGGTCTCCTTGCCGTCCACCACCGGCCAGCGCAGGCCACGGGCTTCGTGATACTGATCGAACGGCGCCAGGTCGTGGCCATGGCCGCGACCGAAGGAGGCGTACTCCTCGAACAGCCCCTTCTGGACGTAGAAACCAAAGTGCTCGGCCTCGTCGTTCAGGGCCCCCTTGCTCTGCTCTTTCGGGAACTGGTTCACCTGGCCGTTGGCATAGAGCACGTCGAACAGGGTCTTGCCCTTCACTTCCGGCATCTTGGCAATCAACTCAGCCGGCCACACCTCTTCCACGGTGAAGCGTTTGGAGAACTCCATCAGCTGCCACAGGTCGGACTTGGCCCCTTCCGGTGCCTTCACCTGCTGGTGCCAGAACTGGGTGCGACGTTCGGCGTTGCCATAGGCCCCCTCTTTCTCCACCCACATGGCGGTGGGCAGGATGAGGTCGGCCGCCTGGGCGGTCACGGTCGGATAAGGGTCGGAGACCACGATGAAGTTGGCCGGGTTGCGATAACCGGGCAGCGCCTCTTCGTTCATGTTCGGGCCGGCCTGCATGTTGTTGTTGCACATCACCCAGTAGGCGTTGAGCTTGCCATCCTTGAGCATGCGGTTTTGCAGCACGGCGTGGTAGCCCACCTGCTCCGGGATGGTGCCTTCCGGCAGCTTCCAGATCTTCTCGGCGATGGCGCGGTGTTTGGGATCCGTGACCACCATGTCCGCCGGCAGACGGTGGGCGAAGGTACCCACTTCACGGGCGGTACCACAGGCGGAGGGCTGGCCGGTCAGGGAGAAGGGGCCGGAGCCCGGCTGGGAGATCTTGCCGGTCAGCAGGTGGATGTTGTAGCAGAGGTTGTTGGCCCAGACGCCACGGGTGTGCTGGTTGAACCCCATGGTCCAGTAAGAGACCACCTTCTTGTCCGGATCCGCATAGATCTGGGCCAGCTTCTCGAGCTTGTCCTTGGGCACGCCGGAGAGCTTGGAGACGGACTCCAGATCGTAATCCGCCACGAACTTGGCGAAGTCGTCGAAGCTCATGGGGGTGGAGTCGCCGCTGTCCGGGTTCTTGGCCTTTTGCTGCAGCGGGTTGGTGGGACGCAGGCCGTAACCGATGTCGGTCACCCCTTTGCGGAACTGGGTGTGCTTGTTGACGAACTCCCAGTTCACCTTGTCGTTCTGGATGATGTAGTTGGCGATGTAGTTGAGGATCGCCAGATCGGTCTGGGGGGTGAACACCAGCCCGTTGTCCGCCAGCTCGAAGCTGCGGTGCTCGAAGGTGGAGAGCACGTGCACCTGCACATCCTGGTGGGACAGACGGCGATCGGAGATGCGCGACCAGAGGATGGGGTGCATCTCGGCCATGTTGGAGCCCCACAGCACGAAGGCGTCGGCCTGCTCGATGTCGTCGTAGCAGCCCATGGGTTCATCCATGCCGAAGGTACGCATGAAGCCCACTACCGCGGAGGCCATGCAGTGACGGGCATTGGGATCCAGGTTGTTGGAGCGCAGGCCTGCCTTCATCAGCTTGGCGGCGGCATAGCCTTCCCAGACGGTCCACTGGCCGGAGCCGAACATGCCGACGGCGGTCGGGCCCTTCTCTTTCAGGGTCGCCTTGAACTTCTCGGCCATGATGTCGAAGGCCTGATCCCAACTGATGGGGGCGAAGTTGCCGTTCTTGTCGAACTTGCCGTTCGTCATGCGCAGCATGGGCTGGGTCAGGCGATCCTCCCCGTACATGATCTTGGAGAGGAAGTAGCCCTTGATGCAGTTCAGGCCACGGTTGACCGGTGCATCGGGATCCCCCTGGGTCGCCACGACGCGGCCAGCCTGGGAGCCCACCAGCACGGAACAGCCGGTCCCGCAGAAGCGGCACGGTGCCTTGTCCCAGGTGATGGCGGTCTTGTCGGTACTGGTGATCAGGTTCGCCGCCAGAGTGGGGGCACTGACACCGGCCACGGCAGCGGCTGCCGCCACCGCATTGGCCTTCATAAAGTCGCGTCGACTCAGCTTCATGACATATCCTCGCATTGCTTAATCACATCAATGACAGCCATTGTGACGAGCCGCGCTGGCTCAGCTCCATGGCGCTTTATTCCTTTGCTCTGGGCTTTTCGTTCATCGAACGCAGACAACAGACCCGGCATCCCGTGTATTACCCGTGGCGGTCAGCGAACGACTCTTGCGCTTCTGCCACATGACGCCTTATTCCCCATCTTCGGCGTCCATTTCATCGAACTGGTGGTAGATCAGGGCCGCAGAGAGCACCCCGGGCAACCCCTGAATGGTGTCGATGGCCGCCATGATGGGGCGCTGGCTCGGCCCCTCCAAGGTCACCACCAGTTTGCCCTCCTCGCTGACGGCGTGGATCTCGGCCCCGTCCAGGGTCGCAATCCGCTCTGCCAGGGCGTGGCGCAGATCGGGCTGGGTCAGCACCACCAGGCTGGATACATGGAACTCTTCTCGCGTCATATCACCGTTTTCCAACTTGTTCGTCTCTTGGGTCATCGCGAAGCCTCGCCACGAGACAGACCGATGCTGATACTGCCCACTGGGCAATCCGCTACGCAGGCCCCGCAGCCGTTGCACGACTCGGCATGGATGCCGGGGGTGGGTACGCGCCCCAGCCGGGGGGAAAAGCGGATGGCCTGCTGCTCGCAGCTGTCCTGACAACGCTGGCAGAACACCTGGGCAGTGGCCAGACAGCCCGCCTCGATATGGGCCACATACTCCCAGGGTGTCTGGATTGTCGGCCTGAACACCGGCGCCTGGCAGGCGCTGACACACTCGGTGCAGAAGGTGCACTCGCCGCGGTGAAAATCCACCGTGGGGAAGCCCCCGTCTCCCTTGATCAGGATCTGCTCGGGACAGGCCGCCAGACAGTCGCCGCAGCGGGTACAGCCGGCCACGAACTCGTCCCAGGAGACGGACCAGGGCAACTGGATCCCAGCCTTGGGGGCGCTCAGGCGTCCCCGAAACAGGCCTCTGCGTGACAAGTTGACCCCGTCGGTCATATCGACTCCTCTTTTCGGGGACGGATGCCCCCGCGCGGATCCCGTGACTGGCATTTTCAATGCCAATTATAAGCGTGGGTGTATATTGCGGCCCTGACAAGTCAGGGGATATACCACCAGGGAGATAAACAGGGGGGATTCTTGCGCTGGATCAAACCCTTGGCGTAATTAGACACAGCAGGGGCAAGGTAAATTACCCCTATGTGAGGATTGATAATTAATCGAAGGTTATTTGAGGTGCACGGCGGCTGTCAGCCGCCGATGGAGGCCAGGTGGGGGGTCATGCCTGCATTGCCTTCATGGAGGCGATGGGTGGCGGCCTTGCCGGTCAGCGCCTGGCGAATACGCCATTGCAGCGCCTCCTGCTGGCTGTCATCGGTGAGCAGATCCCGCAGTTCCACCCCGTTGTCGCCAAAGAGACACAGGTGCAGCTTGCCCTTGGAGGAGACCCGCAGCCGGTTGCAACCGGCGCAAAAATCCTTGCTGTAGGGCATGATGAGCCCCACCCCGCCCCTCGAGTCTGGATGCGTGAACACCTGGGCAGGGCCATCATCCAGGCCGCGCAGCTGCTGCACCCAGCCGCTCTCTTGCAGGCGCTGCTTGATGAGTTCACCGCTGGTATGGTGATCGCGAAACAGGGCGTCCATCTCGCCGGTCTGCATCAGTTCGATGAAACGCAGCTCGATGGGTTTGTCGCGGATCCAGGCGAGGAATGTCTCGAGCTGATGATCATTGAGCCCCTTGAGCAGCACGGCGTTGATCTTGACCGACCGAAAACCGGCACTCAGGGCGGCGTCTATCCCCGCCATCACCTCCGCCAGCTTGTTCTCGCCGGTGATCTGGTGGAACTGACGGGGATCCAGGCTGTCGACGCTGACGTTCAGGGCCGTCAGCCCCGCATCGAACCACTCGCGGGCACGCTCCTTGAGGCGATACCCGTTGGTGGTCATGGCCACCTTCTCGATGCCGGGGGTATTGGCCACGGTCTCGATGATGGCCGTGAAGTCGCGGCGCAGGGAGGGCTCGCCTCCGGTCAGACGCACCTTGCGCGTCCCCATGGCGGCAAACCCGGAGACGACGCGACGGATCTCCTCCAGGGAGAGGAAGGACTGGCGCCCCTCACCATCTCCTTTCGGCGGGTGATAGCCGTCCGGCAGACAGTAGGTACAGCGGAAATTGCAGACGTCGGTGACCGACAGACGCAAATAGTAAAAGCGACGGGAAAAACCATCTTCAAGTGGCAACATAAACACCTTTCCAAATACGGGAGGCCAGGGCATTTCTTTCCTGACCCTTTCAGCTCGAGCATCGGCTGACGGCGATCTCCCCCTATCTCAATGACTTAGGCAAAATCGCTCGGAGTTCATCTAGTTTTTCGATGCTAGCACAACTTGGAGTACACTCCCATGCTACTTTGTGGGGTCTTTGTGGGTGAAAAGGGAGCCGGTCGGCATGGGAAAATGGTTCAGAGTGCAGTCGGTCAGCAGCGCCATCGGTCGCTCCATGGTGCTGATCCTGTTCATGGCCAGCCTGATCGCCGTGGTGGCCATGGTCACCCTCTTCTATTCGGTTCCCGATGCCAAGGCCATCAATCTGTCGGGATCTCTGCGCATGCAGGCCTACCGCATGGCCTATGAAATCGAGAAGGATCAGGTCGTCCTCGGCCGGCTCGCCCAGTTTGAACAGACCCTTCATGCCCCCGAGCTGCAGGAGACCCAGCGCTGGATCACGCCCGCCTCCCTGCGCCGCACCTATGGTGAAGTCCTCTTGCAATGGCAAGTGATGCGCGAACACATCGAGAATGCCACTCCCAGCCGTTATATCGACAATACGGAACAGTTCGTCGCCGCCATCGATGACTTCGTCAACCAGATGCAGTACCACGTGGAGTTCAAGGTGCGCATGCTGGCCCTGGCCGAGGGGCTAGGGCTGCTCGCCATCATCACCATCGCCTGGTGCACGGTGCGCTTCACCCGCCAGCAGGTGGTGGCGCCCCTCAATCAGCTGGTCTATTGCGCACGCCAGATCCAGCGTCAGGAGTTCGATCTCACCCTGCCCCCCCACTGTGAAAACGAGCTGGGAGAGCTGTCGGGGGCGTTCGCGACCATGGCCGACGAGCTTGGCAAACTCTACCGGGAGCTGGAGAGCAAGGTGGAGGAGAAAACGGCCAAGCTGCAACAGGCCAACGACACCCTCTCCTTCCTCTATTCCACCGCCCAGAAACTGCACGCGGCGCCCCTCAGCCGCCGCACCCTGCAAAAGCTGCTGGAGCGGGCCGCCGCCCACCAGCACATCGAGTACATCCGCCTCACCCGCTTCGAGCACAATGCGATGCCGGTCTACATCACTGGGCGCAAGGGGTGGCCGGGGGATCTGGACGCCGTGGTGAGCTTTTACCTGCAGATGGATGACGAGGAGTACGGCCGACTCGACATGATAAGCGGCCACCCCATCGACGAGCGGCTGATGAAGAACTTCTCCATGTTGCTGGCCCAGGTGCTGCACAAGGATCAGACCCTGCTGCAGCACCAGCGCCTGCTCCTGATGGAAGAGCGCGCCGTCATCGCCCGTGAACTGCACGACTCCCTCGCCCAGGCCCTCTCCTACCTGAAGATCCAGGCCACTCTGCTCAAGCGCTCCTTCGCCAAGGGGGACAGAGCCAAGACCGAGGCAGCCATGGAGCAGATCGACGAGGGACTCAGCAATGCCTATACCCAGTTGCGCGAACTGCTCGGCACCTTCCGCCTCAGCATCGGCGATGCCAACCTGGGTGAAGCCATCGCGGTCATGCTCGAGCAGCTCAAACCCCAGACGCACGCCGACATCAGGCTCCAGTACGGACTGACGGACACCGACCTTGAAGCGGGGCAGCACATCCACATCCTGCAGCTGATCCGTGAGGCAGTGCTCAATGCCATCAAGCATGCCAGCGCGCGGCACATTGACGTTAGCTGTGAGACCCTGGCTGATGGTAACATCCAGGTTCAGATTGCAGACGATGGTGTTGGAATAAGGGGCGCAAGCTCGGCGGTGAATCACTACGGTCTCAGCATCATGAATGAACGCGCCAGCAAATTGCGCGGCCAGTTGACCATCAGTGAACCGCCCTCCGGGGGCACCCGCATACACCTGACCTTTCCCACCAGCCTAACAAGAGACGCCTGATGGACGAGATGAAATACAGTGTTCTGGTCGTGGATGACCACCCCCTGATGCGCAAGGGAATTGTGCAACTGCTGGAGTTGGAAGATAACATCGACGTGGTTGGCGAGGCTTCCAACGGCACCGACGCCGTGGCCATGGCCAAGGAGTCCGAACCGGACCTCATCCTGCTCGACCTCAACATGAAGGGGTTGTCAGGTCTCGATACCCTCAAGGCGCTGCGGGCCGAAGAGGTGACTTCCCGCGTGGTAATCCTGACCGTCTCTGACACCCGCCAGGATGTGGTTGCCCTGCTCAAGGCAGGCGCGGACGGCTATCTGCTCAAGGACACCGAGCCTGACATGCTGCTGGCCCAGCTGGCTGACGTGATGACCGGCAAGCAGATCCTGAGCGAGCCGCTACGTCCCTATCTCGAGAACATCTACGAGCTGGACCACCTGCAGCAGAAGCTGGAGAGCCTGACCCGACGCGAGATGCAGATCATGCGTGAAATCGCCAAGGGGTTGTCCAACAAGCAGGTCGCCTCCGTGCTCCATATCTCCGAGGGAACCGTCAAGGTCCACGTCAAGAGCCTGCTGAAAAAGCTCGAGGCCCAAAGCCGCGTCGAAGCAGCCGTCATGTACCTGGAACAGCGCAACTGAGGTCCCGGCCTCCTGCCAGCAAGGGGTCACCATCCGTGCCTCCTTGCTGGCCCCCTCTCCTTTTCCCCAAATGGCGCGGAACCCGGTGCTCTATTGAGTAGATGGATTATTATTTTCATGACATCGAACGGGAAGGAAACATCGACATGACCTTTGAGCAGATAGAGCTGGTCCAGAAAGCCTGGGGCAGGGTGAGCGCCCTGAACAACAGCTATGTCCAGGAGGTGTATGAAGAGCTGTTCAGATGGCCCCCCGAACTCAGGGCCCTCTTTCCCCCACATCAGGAGCTGCCCGTTGCCAAGGTGTCGGACACCCTGAACACCGTCATCACCAGCCTCTCCCAGCTGGATGCACTGGGTTTCATCATTCGCGATCTCGGCAGGCGTCACCAGCGATTCAACGTTCAATGCGCTGCTCAAACAGGCGCTGACCCAGGTACTGGCACGGCGTCTCGGCAGTGGTTTTACCCCGGCACTGGCACTGGCACTGGCACAGGCCTGGTCGCAGATGTATGACGAAATAGCCGCCCTGATGCTGGACGGCATGACACAGCACACCGAATTCACCACCTGATCCCCTAGCCTTGGTCTCCAATCGCTGAATGGGTCTGTAACAGGCATTTTGCATGAATCAAATTTGCAATATGCGAAAATAGACTCATTCTGCACACGGGGTATGTTCGGCGCCCTAACACCTCACCTGAATCCCTTTCGCACTACCTTGCCTGCGTTCGTGATACAAAATCACAATAGATTGATTTTAAATGGATATTAAAAATAACCACGGGAAATGGCTCACCCCTTCGCCACGCCACCTCTCTCTGGCACGGTCACTGCATTGTCACATTCAGCAATGAGTGATTAGGAGGATGGAACATGAAACTTCAACAACTGGCACTGTTCCCCTTGCCGTCCCACATTCTGCCCGGTGGCAAGCTCCCCCTTCGCCTGTTCGAGCCGCGCCACCTGCAGATGCTCAAGGAGTCCTTCCTCGAGGATCGTGGCTTTGGCATCGTGATGGAAGAGACCACCAGCACGGGCACCTGCGGACGGATTCTCCCGGTCGGAACCCGCGTCAAGGTGACTGATTTTTATACCCTCAACGACGGTTTGCTCGGGGTCACCGTGCTCGGCCTTGAACGCTTCTGCATCCACGAGATGGAAACGGATGACGCAGGCCTCAGGCACGCCCAGGTCGAGCCACTGCCCAACTGGCCGAGTGCGGATTCTGATGTCAGCGACAACCAGCTGGTCAGCCGATTGAGAGAGGTCTTTGCACAATACCCGGAACTGGATGAGCTCTACCCGGACAAGCAGTTCGACGATGCAGCCTGGCTCTGCCAACGCTGGCTCGAGATCCTGCCCATGCCGATCTATGAAAAACAGATGTTGATTGCCAAGCAGAACAGTGAAGCGGCGCGTCAGTTCTTGCGCCGACTGATCGCACAGTGAGTCAAAAAGTGAGTCAACGGTTGGTTTGCAAAACGCGAATTCTCGGCACTGCATTCTTATAATGAAAAAATGAGAATTGCATTTTGCAATCACGGTAGCGATAAATAACACACAATTCAGCTACAGGCCGCAAATAACAGGTTTTGAAAAGTTGGCACGACTTTTTCATATAAAACCGTACAACCCGATTTATCCCGTGCTCTCTTCAGTATTTGCTGAAGAATTGGTCAACCACCAGGTTGACCATTTTTTTTACCAAAAATCGGCCGGCATCACCTGCAATGGCGGAGCAGGCAGCTTCGCAGCCTGGCAAGACTGATGGGTTTGGCCAGAAAATCGTTCATGCCCTGGGCAAGGCAGCGGGCCCTGTCCTCCATCATGGCATTGGCCGTCAACGCGACGATGGGCATCTCGCACCCCATGTCCCGCAGGCGCCGGGTCGCCTCCAGCCCATCCATCTGCGGCATCCGCATATCCATCAGGACAAGGTCCGGCTGCTGCTTCGCCACCTGTGCCAGGGCCTCCAGACCATTGCCTGCCAGCCTCACCCTGCACACCAGCTTCTGCAGCATCAGGGATACCACCAGCTGATTGACCGGACTGTCTTCCACCACCAGCACATCCAGCTCCAGTCTGGCGCACTCTTCACTGCCGGGGGCGGTGGCCGGAGCACAGGGAGAGGCCATCCCGGGCAGCTCGAACCAGAAGCAGCTTCCCAGCCCAGGCGTGCTCTGCACGCAAATGTCTCCCCCCATTAGCTGCACCAGCCGCCTGCAGATGGCCAGCCCGAGCCCCGAGCCGGAGAAGCGGCGGGTTGCCGAACTGTCGACCTGATAGAAGGGTTCAAACAGCAACGCCTGATCCTCGGTGGAGATGCCGATCCCCGTGTCGCTGACCATGACCCCCAGCTTTTCCTCCTCCCAGGTCAACGCCAGACGCACGCTGCCGACGGAGGTGAACTTGACGGCATTGCCAAGCAGGTTGCCTATCACCTGGGAGAGGCGGACGGCATCCCCTTGAAGGCGTTCAGGGAGCGTCTCATCCAGATGCCAGTGCAGTGTGATGCCCTTGGCACTGGCCTGTGCCTGCAAGGGCTCCACCAGGGCACGGCACAGCTCGGCTGGCTGAAAGGGTTCACAGTGCAGCGTCAGGGTATGTGACTCTATTTTCGAGAAATCGAGCACATCGTCGATGATGGTCTGCAACAGATGCGCAGAGTGGGTGGCATGGCCGATGAGGGTCTGTTGCGGAGTGTCGAGCCGGCCGTGCTGCAGCAGATCCAGCATCCCCAGCACGGCGTTCATGGGAGAGCGGATCTCGTGGGTCATCATGGCGAGGAACTGGGATTTGGCACGGTTGGCCGTCTCGGCATCGTCCCGCGCCCGCGCCAGCTCCTGCTCGCGGCGGATCTGGCTGCCTATCTCCCGCGCCGTGCCCCGATAGCCGAGGAAGCGGCCACCGGCATCATGGCAAGGCTCCGCATTGATCTCCATCCAGCAAGGCCCGCCCGCCAGCATCACCTGGGCCCGCATTCCCCGCACCGGCAGATGGTGGGCGATCAGGTGCCGATAGTGGCTCCAGGCCGGGTCCTGCTTGTCGTGGGCAAAATCATAGAGGCTTCTCCCCGTCTGGCGGGCCAGCACTTCCCCCTGATAGCCAGGGGCAGAGACATAGCTGAGCCTGTGCTGGGGATCGGTCTCCCAGAACCAGTCAGAGGCCATGGCGGCAAAACTGCGAAAACGCTGTTCGCTGGCCTGCAGGGCCAGGGTCTTGAGGTCAACCTGTTCTTGCAGGCGAGCCCGATAGGCGATGTTGACCAGAGCCTGGGAGATGAGCGGGCGACAACGCTGCATCGCCGCCTTGCTCTTGAGATCGAAGGTGCCCGCCACGCTGTGCCGGCAGATGAGCACACCGGAAAACCCCGGTCCCTGCAAGCCTGTCATCATGACGCTGGCCCAGCCCGGCGCCCCTGCCAGCGGCGCCAGCTCAGGCAGTTGGGCGGGATCATAGATGACCAGGGTCTCCCCCTCGATGGCCCTGGAGAAGAGCGGTGTCAGCGACCAGGTCCGGCCCACCTCGTCCGGCTGGGTGCTCAGATGGGTGCTGCCCCTCACGGCCTCCCAGGCGACCACGTCCGCCTGTTCGAATCCGATAAAGGGCTTGAGAGCAAGAATGAGACTCTCCAGTACCTGCTCCAGACTCTGGGCCTGTGCCAGGGTCGCCACCCCGCACAGCAGGGCTTGGGACTCCTCCCGATATCTGGCCTCCCGCTCCCGGCAACGCATCAGCTCCACCAGCGTGGTTTGCAGTTTGTCACCCAGGGTTTCGAGTTCGCTATTGCCTATCATCTTGAATCCAGCACAGTGTCAGCTCTCGAGGAAGATTACGCTCGACACCATGAGGTTGCCGTGTGCCAGCTCACCATGGGGTAATCGTCCCTGTTCACCGAAGGTAAAGGGCGTGATGAAGGGGATCTCACCCAGCCTCTGACTGAATTGACTGACGATGTCCCCCAGCCTGTCCCCCAGTGCCAGCCGACAACCGGCACAAAACACCACCAGGGCGCCAAAGGGGCGCATATTGCTCGCCATGCCATATTCAGGCTCGATATTCACCGCATTCAGGCTGCGCTGCAACAACCCTTCCTGGCTGCTGTACATGAGCAGCAGCCGCTCTCCCAGTCGGGTCTCGGTAAAGAGGCGCAGCCCCTCCCGCGCCGTCACCGCCTCGGGATGGGAGAGCTTGTAGTAGGGCAGGTCATCGAGCATGCCGACCTGACGGGCCAGTGGCGAGAGCGTCGTCTCCCTGAGGATGGGGCCCACCGGCCAGGGCGTCGCACGCTCGGTCCAGCGACCATAGACCCGGGCCGCCGGCTCGTGATCGATGGTCAGCACCTCCCGCCCGTCTATCCCGGTAATGATGCCGCGACACTCGGTGGGTACATAGCCTGAATGAAACTGGAACGCCAGTTGGCAGTCGGGGTAAAGCACCGCCAACACGCACCCTTGTGATCCCTCCCCTTCGTCCCAGCACAGCTGCCACTGCCCGGCCACGCCATCGTCTGCCGCCGACCCGCCGACGACGGGAACGGTCGCGCCAAACTCGGCGTCGATCCCCGCGAGCACAACCTCCTCCAGCCCCGGGCTGGTGTGCAGCAACACGAGCTGCGGCAGCTCTCCCGGTCGGCCACCATCGGCGATAGCGCGGCGCAGCAATGCCCGCACATCCGGTTGATCCCCCATCTGGCCAGCCACGCCATAGGTCCCCTTGTCATCATAAAGGGCGGCGACCGACAGGCTCCAGCCATGCCGACCATGATGGCCATCCTGGGTCAGGATACCGCCGCAGGAGCTGCAACCGATCAGCCGGGTATCGGGAAAACGTGCCTTGAGCGCACGGCGCAGTTCCGCCGCCTCGTGTGCTTGGGTAAAATAGACCAGCAACAGCGATGGAACATGGGATGACTGGGCATACAACCGCTCTGTAACTTGTTGGGCGGCCAATGGGGTCGTCTCGGCAAGCGAGTGAGCCGTCAGGAAGTTCAACATCGTCTCCTAGGGGTACGGGATGCTGGCATCAAGCAAAAATCATACCCTTATCAAACAATTACCTGGCCATGGAGACTAGAATAGTGCCCACTGGCCTCCCACGGGATCACTGCATGTGGCAGAAAAATATCAATGACTTCGACCGGGTCGTCGCCATCGGCGGCGGGCACGGTATGGGCCGGGTGCTCTCTTCCCTGTCGTTCTTGGGATCCCGGCTGACGGGCATCGTCACCACCACGGATGATGGCGGCTCCACCGGACGCCTGCGCAAAAGCCAGGAGTGCATCGCCTGGGGGGATCTGCGCAACTGCCTCAACCAGCTGGTGACCACCCCCAGCATCGGTAGCCAGCTGTTCGAGCACCGCTTTACCGGCCGCGGCGAGCTGGCGGGCCACAACCTCGGCAACCTGATGCTGCTGGCCCTCGACAACCTCTGCGTGCGCCCCCTGGATGCCATCCGGCTCATCAGCGACATGCTGGAAATTGAACCCAATCTGCTGCCCATGTCCGAGCATCCCACCGATCTGTGCGCCCACACCGTCTGTGGCGATCAGATCCTGGGGGAGGTCTCCATCGATCAGCTCACCACGCCGCCACGGGCCCTGAGCCTGAAACCGGTCGTGCCCGCCACGCGCGAAGCGGTCGAGGCGCTGAGCCAGGCCGACATGATCATCCTGGGGCCAGGCAGCTTCCTCACCTCCATCATGCCTCCTCTGCTGCTGCGCGAGATTGCGGAGGCGATCCGCAGCAGCCGCGCCATCGTCGTGTTCATCAGCAATCTGGTGGACGAAGAGGGTCCGGCTGGCCAGTTGTCACTGTCCAGTCAGCATCGTTGGCTGGAAGAGCGGATAGGCAGCGGCCGGATCGATGCCATTCTGGCTCCCGAGGGTCCCCAGGTACCCGAGCTGCAGCACTGCCTCGTTCGGGCCGAGCTGGGTGAAGCGGCCCTCCCCCACCGCCACGACCGCCTCAAGCTGCGGCTGGCACTCGACACCGTGATCCTGAGCAGGCTTGGCGAGCGCGACATGGCGGGCTGATGCCCTTCTGGATCAGTGAAACTGGGCCAGATGGGTGAAGACCTGGGGCAGGGAGTGCTCCAGCTCAGCCAGCAGTCTGCCGGCCTCTTGCTCATCTTCCCGGCGACAGGCGGACTCCAGATCCATCACCTGCTGATAGCTGGGTTTGGCGCCATAGCTGCCACAGGACGATTTCATGCTGTGGGCGAGACGCGCCAGGGCTGACCAGTCCCGCTGTTCAAAAAGCGGCCTTAATTGGGCCAACTGCTCGCCTACCTCTTCGACAAACACCGAGATGACGACCGGCATCATCTCGTGACCGATGTCATCTGCCAGTTGTCGCAGCACTTTCTGATCCAGCCACTCCATCTTCTCTTCCCTATGATGGTATTCAAACAGACCACAATATAGCGGACCCACAGCCCCGCTGTCACCCGTCCTTCGGGCATGCCCGTATCGCTCCGGATGCTCTTGCGACACCAGAATGTGAGCAGCTTCAAGTTATCGGTATGTCAGCCAGAATGGAGAGAGATAAAGGTTGTCACAAAATTAACATTAAAGTAACAATGCAACCCATGAGAATGATGCGGCTCAGCAACACCTCTCTCATCCCTTTTTGCCTGTATGGCTGCTGCGAAGAACCAGGGTAGACATCTACCCTGGTATTTTTTATTTCTGGTTCAACAAGTTGGCTGCATTGCCATATTCCAGCTCGCCCAGCCTGAACAGGCAGAACTCCCCGGGCACCATCTTCACCCAATTCTCGTTGCCGGTGAGCGGCCGGGTGGCGATCAGGGTCACCACATCGTTCGGCGTGGTTTCACTCTGAAAGTCGATGGCCACATCCTCATCCAGCAGACGGGCTTCGCCAAAGGGAGCCCTGCGCGTCAACCAGTAAAGATTGTTGCTGCAATAGGTCATCACGAACTCTCCGTCCGACAGCAGCATGTTGAACACCCCGAGCCCGCGCAGCTCGTCGCACAGGGTCGCGAGGTAGCGGAACATGGCGGGGAAATTTGCCGGCCGTTTGGGGTACTTGTGCTCCAGCCTGTCGAGCAGCCAGCAGAAGGCGTGCTCGCTGTCGGTGTCGCCTACCGGGCGGTGCCGCCCCGTGGGCAGCCTCTTGTAACCGGTCAACTGGCCATTGTGGGCAAAGGTCCAGTAACGGCCCCACAGTTCGCGGGTAAAGGGGTGGGTGTTTTCCAGGGAGACACACCCCCGGTTCGCCTGCCGGATATGGCTGACCACGGCACGGCTCTTGATGGGCAGTGCCTGGACCAGCTTGGCGATGGGAGACTGGGCGCTGGGTTCGGGATCCTTGAAGGTGCGAAAACCCCGCCCCTCATAGAAGGTGATCCCCCAGCCATCCTTGTGGGGACCGGTCTTGCCGCCCCGCAGCATCAGCCCGGTAAAGCTGAAGCAGATGTCGGTCGGCACATTGGCACTCATGCCGAGCAGTTCGCACATATACCATCCACTCCCTGAATGTCTTGACTCTGGTTTCGTCAATCAACCGTCACGGCTGGATGAGAGGGCCGGTATGGTCACCCATCCCCCCCTCTCAATCCCGGATCGTTGATTACTTGGCCATCTCTTTTTCAACCAGCTGGATCAGGATGTGGATCACCTTGATGTGCACTTCCTGGATGCGGTCGGCATAACCGAAGTGCGGTACACGGATCTCCACATCGGCCAGACCAGCCATCTTGCCGCCGTCCTTGCCGGTCAGGGCAATCACCTTCATCCCTTTGGCACGGGCCGCCTCGATGGCTTTGAGGATGTTGCCGGAGTTGCCGCTGGTGGAGATGCCGAGCAGCACATCACCACGGCGGCCGACGGCCTCCACATAGCGGGAGAAGACATAGTCATAGCCAAAGTCGTTGGAGACGCAGGAGAGGTGGCTGGGGTCGGAGATGGCGATGCCGGCATAGCCTGGGCGGTTCTCGCGATAACGACCGGTCAGCTCCTCGGCAAAGTGCATGGCATCGCAGTGGGAGCCACCGTTGCCGCAGGAGAGTACCTTGCCTTCCTGCTTGAAGGAGTCGGCGAGCAGCCTGGCCGCCGCCTCGATGTTTTTCAGATTTTGCTCATCTGCCAGGAACGCCTGAAGCACGCTGGCAGCCTCGGTCAACTCGTTGCGGATCAGTTCTTGGTACATGGTTCTTGAAATCTCGTCGTCCAACATAGGGTGGCGGCATTGTCGCACAAGCCAGTCCAATCGTCGCCCCCCGCCCGCCAAGATCGGGCGGGCAGCGCGTTATGCCGATCACAGAGCCAAGGTAACAGGCTTGTAAACAGCTTGATAAGTTTGTGCGTATGAATTACAACAGGGGCCACATCCAACAGGTCAGACCTCTGGATCAGTTAACGCCAATTTCCCAACCTCGGCAATTCATGCAAGGAGCAAATAATGACGACGACCCTCACTCTGCTCGGGGTGATCCTGGTGATCGGCGCCATGGCCTATCGCCGTGCGTCCCTGTTCACCGCCACGCTTGCCACGGCCGCCGCCCTGGTCGCCGGCACCTTCTATGGCCATGTACCCCTGCTGGTGTGGGCGCTGTTCGCGGTGATAGCCCTGCCCCTCAATCTGGTGGAGTTTCGCCGTAACCAGCTGACCAAGCCGCTGTTCAAGATCTACAAGTCCATCATGCCGGAGATGTCCCGTACCGAGAAGGAAGCCATCGAAGCGGGGACGACCTGGTGGGAAGCGGATCTGTTTGCCGGCAACCCGGACTGGAAGAAGCTGCACGCCATTCCGGTGAGCACCCTCAGCGCCGAGGAGCAGGCCTTCATGGACGGCCCGGTTGAAGAAGTGTGCCGCATGGTCAACGACTGGGAAGTGACCCACGAGCGTGCCGATCTCTCCCCCGAAGTGTGGCAATACCTGAAGGACAACAAGTTCTTCGCCATGATCATCAAGAAGAAATATGGCGGGCTGGAGTTCTCCGCCTACGCCCAGTCCTGCGTGCTGCAAAAGCTGTGCGGCGCCAGCGCCGTGCTCGCCTCTACCGTCGGCGTGCCCAACTCCTTAGGGCCGGGGGAGCTGCTGCAACACTACGGCACTGACGAGCAGAAGGATTACTATCTGCCCCGTCTGGCTGTCGGCAAGGAGATCCCCTGTTTCGCCCTGACCAGCCCGGAAGCGGGTTCTGATGCGGGCTCGATTCCCGACTTCGGCATCGTCTGCAAAGGCGAGTGGGAAGGGGAAGAGGTGCTCGGCATGCGCCTGACCTGGAACAAGCGCTACATTACCCTGGCTCCCATCGCCACCGTACTCGGCCTCGCCTTCAAGCTGCGTGACCCTGACCACCTGCTGGGTGAGGAAGAAGAGCTCGGCATCACCTGCGCCCTCATTCCGACCCACATCAAGGGAGTCGACATCGGTCGCCGCCACTTCCCGCTCAACGTGCCGTTCCAGAACGGCCCGACCCGCGGCAAGGACGTGTTTGTACCGCTCGACTTCATCATCGGCGGTCCAGCCATGGCCGGTCAGGGCTGGCGCATGCTGGTGGAGTGTCTCTCCGTCGGCCGCGGCATCACCCTGCCCTCCAACAGCACGGGCGGCGTCAAGATGCTGGCCCTGGCCACCGGAGCCTACAGCCGCATCCGTCGCCAGTTCAAGCTGCCGATTGGCAAGATGGAAGGGATTGAAGAGCCGCTGGCACGCCTGGGTGGCAACGCCTACATCATGGGCGCCGCCGCCAAACTGACGGTCACCGGCATCGATCTCGGTGAAAAACCCTCGGTCATCTCCGCCATCGTCAAGTATCACCTCACCGACCGCGCCCAGAAGTGCATCATCGATGCCATGGACATTCATGGCGGCAAGGCCATCTGCATGGGGCCGAACAACTATCTGGCCCGTGGCTATCAGGGGGCGCCCATCGCCGTGACCGTCGAGGGAGCCAATATCCTGACCCGCAGCATGATCATTTACGGTCAGGGAGCCATCCGTTGCCACCCTTACGTGTTGCCGGAGATGCTGGCCGCCAGCCACCCCGACAAAGAGCAGGCGCTGAAAGATTTCGACAAGGCGATGTTCAGCCACGTGGGCTTTGCCATCAGCAACCTGGTGCGCAGCTTCTGGCTGGGGCTGACCGGTGCCCGCTTCGCCGCCGCGCCCTACAAGGATCAGACCAAGGGCTACTATCAGCAACTATCCCGCCTCTCCGCCAACCTGGCCTTCCTGTCAGACATGGCGATGGGCACCCTGGGTGGCGAGCTCAAGCGCAAGGAGCGGGTCTCTGCCCGCCTCGGCGATGTGCTGAGCCAGCTCTATCTGGCCTCCAGCGCCCTCAAGCGCTATCAGGATGAAGGACGCCAGCAAGCCGACCTGCCGCTGCTGCACTGGGCACTGCAAGACGCTTTGTTCAAGGCTCAGGAAGCGATCGACGAGTTGCTGCGCAACTTCCCGAACCGCTGGATTGGTCTGGCCCTGCGCGCCATCGTGCTGCCCCTTGGTCGCGACCTGAAGCGTCCCTCCGACAAGCTCGACAGCCAGGTGGCCCGCCTGCTCCAGGTGCCAAGTGCCACGCGCAGCCGTCTGGCCGAGGGCCAATATCTGACGCGCGAGGAGGGCAACCCCTTCGGGCTGCTGGAACAGGCGCTGGACGATGTGCTGACCGCAGAGCCGCTGTTTGACAAGGTGTGCAAAGCCGAAGGGAGCAAACGCCCCTTCACCCAGCTCGACAAGGTGGCAGAGGCGGGCCTGAGCCTCGGTGTCATCAACCAGGCCGAAGCGGACCTGCTGCGGCGCGCCGAGGAGAGTCGCCTTCGCACCATCAACGTCGATGACTTCGATCCCGTCGACCTGGTGGCCAACAAGGCACTGTTTGAAGCCTCCGCTTATCACAGGGCAGCTTGATGCCTCTGATGCCAGAACGCCTCCCTTGTGGAGGCGTTTTTCATGAAAGGGCTGGTGGATGGCATTCGATACGAAGAAAGAGAAACCGACTGGATCATATTTTGGATATCAATCCGTTTCCTATATTGAATGAAGCGGTTAAGGTAAGCACAGGATCACACACAGGATTGCATAATGGATGATCAAATCCTGATTATTGATGATGAAGATCTTCCCCAATCAGCACCGCGTCCCGCCGGCTGGAAGGTGATGATAGTGGACGATGAACCCGAAGTGCATCGCATCACCAAAATCACCCTGAACAAGTTTGAATTCGACGGCAAGCCGATCGATTTTCTGCACGCCTACTCTGCGGCTGAAGCCAAAGCCTTGCTCGCCCTCACCCCGGATGTCGCCCTGCTGCTGCTCGACGTCGTCATGGAGGTCGACCATGCCGGTCTCGAGGTGGTCAAGTTCGTGCGCGACGAGCTGCAAAACAAGATGGTGCGCATCGTGCTGCGAACCGGTCAGCCCGGTCAGGCCCCGGAAGATGACGTGGTGACCAACTACGACATCAACGACTACAAGGACAAGACCGAACTTACCTCCCAGAAACTGCGCACCCTGTTGCGCGCCAGCCTGCGTTCTTACCGGGACATCCGAACCCTTGAGAGCAATCGACAGGGGCTGGAGAAGGTCATCGAGGCGTCCAAGGGGATCTTCGAGCAGCGTGCCCTGCGCCAGTTCGTCGAAGGAGCCCAGACCCAGCTCAGCGCCCTGCTCAATCTGGAAGAGTCCCAGATTTACGATGTGAAGCACCTGGCGTATGAGGTGCGGGATCAGGTGCTCGAGCCTCTGCTCAGCGATGGTCCCATGCTGCGCCTCGTCGATGCGCCGGAAATCCTGCGCTGTGCCATGGCCAAGGGAGCCAATGTCTACGATGGCAACCAGATGGTGCTCTATTGCCAGAATGCCCGTCATCACCTGCTGTTCCACATCGAGACCACTCGCCCGCTCAGCCAGATGGATACCGGGCTGCTCAGCCTGTTCACCGAAAACATCATAGTGGCGCTGGAGAATATCCGGCTCAACGAGGTGATCGGTGACAACCAGCGAGAGATCATCTATCGCATCGGCGAACTGGTGGAGAGCCGCTCGAAAGAGTCCGGCTTGCACGTCAAGCGGGTGGCCCTCTACACCGAACTGTTCTGCAAGCTGCTCGGCATGAATGAGGACAGGTGCGAGCTCATCAAGCGTGCCTCTCCCCTGCACGACATCGGCAAAGTGGGGATCCCGGACGCCATCTTGCACAAACCGGGCAAACTCACTCCCGAGGAGTGGGAGATCATGAAAACCCACGCCCAGCTTGGGCAGGACATGCTCTCCGGCAGTGACCTGGCCCTGTTCCAGATAGGCGCGACCATCGCGGGCAACCATCACGAGAAGTGGAATGGCAGCGGCTATCCCCGCGGGTTGAAGGGAGAGGACATTCCGCTGGAAGGACGCATCGTCGCCCTGGCGGATGTGTTCGATGCCCTGGGCTCGGATCGTTGCTACAAGCAGGCCTGGCCGCTGGATCAGGTGCTGGCGCTGATCAAGGAGGAGAAAGGAGAGCACTTCGACCCCCTCCTGGTGGACCTGATGCTGGCCAATCTGGAGAAGTTCCTCGATATTCGCGAGCAGTACAAAGACATCTATATCGGCGCTCACTGATATCGGATTCACCCCATCCACTTGCCACCATGAAGAAGCCGCCCATTGGGCGGCTTCTTTGCAATGTGCGCGGAATTATTGCTCCGGCAGATTGAGATCCAGTTTGGGGGTTACTGGCGTCTCTTCAAGTTGCGCCTTCTGCGCCGCCATCGCCTTGTGCAGGGTGCGGCGCTTTTGCAGCAGAATGAAACCACCGGCCCCCAGCAAGAGCAGCAACACGCCACCTCCCCCCAACGCCCAGGGCAGCCAGACCGGACTCTCCCGCTCCTCGAACCGGTCGGGGGTGGCGGCGGATGCGGGCATGGCCGCAGAGGGTGCAGGAGGGGGGGGAGGCGGTGCTATGGTGAACGACTTGGCCGGCAATTGCAGTTGCACCTCGCGACCGAGCCGGGTTGTTCCAAAGAGGGTGGCCTCCACCTTGTACTGCCCTGCCGCCTTGAGGGCGGAGAGATCCACGCCAAAACGCGGCGCTGTCGCCACCTCGTTGAACGTCATGCTACTGCCCCCGCCGTCGATGGCCTTGCCCTGGATGACCACGGAGGCGGGATCCAGTTCATCCACATCGATGACCAGAGAGAGCTTGGCTCCCCCCTCCCCGGAGGGGGGATTCAGGGAATAGCTGACCGGCCAGGGGTAGAGCAGCACCTGCTGTGACTGGGCTCGTGAGAAGACCTCATTGCCGGTGCTGAAGAGGGCTCGGTATTTTCCCGCAGGGACGTCCAGTACCGCCTCGGCGGTCAAGATACCGTCCCCCGGCACTTCGTCCACCCCCTTGCCATCATCCATGTAGCGTCCCAGGGTCTCCTCGAACACGGGATCGCCGCTCTGGCTGGCATCGTTGAACTGCTGCAGCTTGACGGTCATGCCCAGATCGGTGAGGTAGTAACCCGCCCCAGGCGCCGCGCCATCGATCAGCAGACGGGATTGCAGTTTGACCCGCTCACCCTGATAGAGGCGGGCCGGCAGCGGCTCGCTCTCGACCTGGATGTCGGTGAGCAGGCGCACCCGATTGTCGGGGTCCACCTCCCCGATCGCCTGCCAGGGGCCGGGCATAGGGTCGCGGATGGTGATGAGATCCTGATCCTTGAGGGGCAACCAGCCCACGTCGGGCGGCTTGACCTTGCCCACATAGAGCTTGCTGCCATCGGGTCGCACCAGGATCACCGAGGGCGTCCCCGGCTTGCGCTTGATGATGAAGGTGATCTCCTTCACGCCGTAATCGATGCGAAAGCGGTTGTCGAGCAGAGGAATGTCGGAAGGCGCAAACACCTCGTTGGCCGCGGCCGGGAGGGAGGCCAGCAGCAGCAGCCCCCAAAGCGATCTCATTGCCGCCACAGGCAGGCACCTCCTTTTTTCTGTACCAGATCCAGCCTCGCTTCATGGACAGCCGCCACCTCGTCGCTGGCGCGCACCACCCTGAGCGGCGGGCGATTGCTCTCCAGACGACGAATGCCGGTATCCTGGCTGGTCTCGCTCTCGCTGGTTTCGCTCGCCAGATTGAGTTTGGTCTGGCCACCCGTCATCAGGAGGTAGACGTCCGCCAGGATCTCCGCATCGAGCAAGGCGCCGTGCAGGGTACGGTGAGAGTTGTCGATGCCGTAGCGATCGCACAACACGTCCAGGTTGTTGCGCTTGCCCGGGAAGAGATCCCGCGCCATCGCCAGGGTATCCGTGATGCCGCAGATATCCGCCGTCTTGAAGTTCAGACCGAGCTTGCTGAACTCATAGTCCATGAAGCTCACGTCAAAGGGGGCGTTGTGGGCGATGAGCTCGGCGCCGCGAATGAACTCGATGAAATCGTCCGCTATCTGGCTAAAAGAGGGCTTGTCCGCCAGGAAGGCATCCGTGATGCCGTGCACGGCGATGGCCTCGGGGTCCACCAGCCGATCCGGCTTGATGTAGACGTGGAAATGGTTGCCGGTGAGTTTGCGGTTGATCACCTCCACACAGCCGATCTCGATGATGCGGTGCCCAAGATAGACAGGGCCGCCCGCGGTGTTCATGCCGGTGGTTTCGGTATCCAGAATGATCTGGCGATTCAGTTGGGGTGTGCTCATGATCAAATCCATGTCAAACTTCGGTTTTACTCGCTAGTTTACCCCAAGCCTCTCGCTAAAACAGATTGATTGCTCATGTTGAAACAGATTGATTTATTCACGGATGGCTCCTGCTTAGGCAACCCGGGCCCCGGCGGCTATGGTGCCGTCATGGTCTATGGCAAGCATCGCAAGGAGATCTCCGCCGGTTTTCGATTGACCACCAATAACCGGATGGAGCTGATGGCCGCCATCATGGGGCTGCGGACCCTGAACGAACCCTGCCAGGTGCGGCTCACCACCGACAGCCAGTATGTGCGCCAGGGGATCACCCAATGGATCATCGGCTGGAAGAAGAAGGGCTGGATGACCGCCAACCGTCAGCCGGTCAAGAACGTCGATCTCTGGCAGGCCCTGGATGCGGAAGTGGCCCGTCACCAGATCGAATGGCTCTGGGTGAAAGGACACTCAGGCCACCCGGAAAACGAACGCTGTGACGAGCTGGCCCGTGAGGCCGCCAGCGGCAAGCAGCTTGCCGAAGACAGCGGTTACCAGCCCTGATGCCCGCTAGCCGCCCTGGCGCGCCATGCCTGGCGCGGCCATCGACTCCGGCAGCCGCCAGCGGCGACGTACCGGTGTCACGGGGAAACGCCGCTTGCGGGCGGCAATCACGTAAACAGACGCCAGGGAGCGGCAATAGTCCCGCCCCAGACTCTCCCGCCACCAGCCGATCTTGCTCTGCCTGCCCATGAAGGAGAAACCGAACCGCTCGTCGAACATCACCTCGCAGCCGAGCAATTGCAGCCAGTCGGTCACCCGTGCGGGCGTGAACATGCGGGCAGACCAGGGCAGATGCCGCCGCATGAAGGGCAGATAGTGACCCAGCCCCACCAGGCTGAGCGGGTTGTAACCGCTGACAATGAGCCAGCCATCGTCGGTCAGCACCCGTTCTGCCTCCCGCAGCACCTGATGAGGATCCGGCGAGAAATCGAGGCAGTGAGCCAGCAGGCAGGCATCCACGCTCCCCGATCGCACCGGCAAGGCGAGCGGATCCCCCTGGATGTCCAGCAGCCGTCCGCCGGGAGCGACACCTATTTGATGGCGAATGGTGGAGCAGCCGCAGGAGAGTTCGGCGCTCAGGGCACCTATCTTGAGCAAGTGATAGCCAAAGAGGTGGGGGCACCAGTTGTCGAGGCGCTCCTGAAGCTCGGCGGCCACCCAGTCCCCCATGGGCAGTGCGGACCAACTGGTCGGAAGCGCGATCTGTTGTTCGGTACGTGCCAGTTGCATAATGGGACCAACTCGGGGGCGAATGCCATCCAGTTATATAAGATCCCTTCCTTAAAGAGAACACAAGAGACCTCGACCCATGTATACCGTCATCACAGTTCCCGCCTTCAGCGACAACTACATCTGGTTGATCCGTCATGAAAATCACTGCCTGGTCGTCGATCCGGGCGAGGCCGCTCCCGTGCTGGAGCGGCTGGCTGCGCTGGATCTGGTGCTGGATGCCATCCTCCTGACCCATCACCACCGCGATCACGTCGGGGGCGTATCCGAGTTGCTGCAACACTTCCCCCACGCTCGTCTCTATGGTCCCAAGCATGACCCCATGCCGGACCATCACGGCCAGTGGCTCGACGATGGGGCTCAGATCAACTGGCATGGCCTGAGTCTGGATGTCCTCCATGTGCCCGGTCATACCCTGGGGCACATCGCCTATTACGGCCAGGGCATGCTGTTTTGTGGCGATACCCTCTTCAGCGCCGGTTGCGGCCGTCTGTTCGAAGGTACCCCGGCACAGATGCACACTTCCCTGCAACGGCTCGCGGCATTGCCCGATGAGACCCTCCTTTATTGTGCCCATGAATACACGCTCTCCAACCTGCGTTTCGCCCATGCGGTCGAGCCCGACAACCTGGCGATCCAGCGGCAGATCGGCGTGATCAGCAAACTGCGTCAGCAGGGCCTCCCGAGTCTCCCCTCCCGGCTGGGAGATGAGCGGAATTTCAATGTTTTTCTGCGATGCGAGCAGGACTCGGTAAAATTTTCTGCTGAGAAATACGCCCTTAAATGCTTGGAAAATCCAGAGGATACCTTCGCTGTTCTGCGGGCCTGGAAGGACGTTTTTTGAACAAACCTTGATCAGGGGGGCATTGCCCCTTATGATGCGAGCTGTTTTTCCACAGATGACCTGAGCGAGATGAAGCTACGAACGGCCTTATTGGCAGCGCTGTTTCTCAGCGGCTGTCAAAACCTGAGCCATCAGGATGACCGGGCGGTAACGGCAATCGAGCCGATCAAATCCCCCCAAGTCAGCAAGAAAACGTACAAAAAACACTCTTCGCGGATGCTGTTCGGCGACGAACAGATAGAAGAGCTGGATGACACTGATAACCTGTGGGTGCGTATCAGCGATGATATGCAGCTGGACTCGCACGATAATGCCCGGGTTCGCCAACAGCGTGATTGGTTGTTGCGCAATGATAAGCATATGGCGACCATTGCCAGCCGGGCTGAGCCCTACCTGTATCTGATGGTAGAGGAAATCGAACGGCGTGAGCTGCCAATGGAGCTTATTACCATCCCCATGATCGAGAGCATGTTCGATCCCAATGCCCGCTCCCGCAGCAATGCGGTCGGTCTTTGGCAGTTCGTTCCTGCAACCGGCAAGAATTTCGGCCTGCGCCACGACAACTGGTACGACGGTCGACGCGATGTCCTGGCATCCACCAATGCCGCACTGGATTACCTGGAGTACCTGAACCGGTTCTTCGACGGTGACTGGCTGCAGACCCTGGCCGCTTACAATGCCGGTGAAGGTCGGGTGCGCAACGCCATCACCCGCAACGAACGGGCTGGTCGTCCGACCGACTACTGGTCGCTGGACCTGCCCCGCGAAACCCGGATGTATGTGCCCAAGATCCTGGCCATGGCCGACATGATCCGCAATGCGGACAAATACAATGTCACCCTGCCGGTGCTGGCCAACAAGCCGCAATTGCGAACCATCAATACCGGAGGTCAGATTGATTTGAACGTGGCCGCCCAGCTGGCTGGCGTTTCCGCCTCCCAGCTCAAGGCGCTCAATCCTGCGCTCAAGCGTGGCATGACCTCGCCGCAGGGCCCTTACAACCTGCTGGTCCCCGTCGAGTACGCCGACACCCTGGAGCTGGCCCTGGCCGATCTGCCCCAGCGTGAACGTACCCGTGGCGTGCGCTCCTATCAGGTCACCAGTGGTGATACGCTGTCACGGATCGCCCAGAATCACGGGGTGACCGTGCAACAGCTCAAGCTGGCCAACAACATGCGTGGCAACAACCTGCGCCGTGGCCAGAGCCTGATCATCCCCAATGGCGGGCGCGCAACCCAGGTTGCCCAGAGCAAGCCGCAGCAGCTCGCCAGCCGCAGTGGTGGCAAGGTGAACTATCAGGTGCGCTCCGGTGACAACCTGTGGAGCATCAGCCAGGCACACGGGGTCACCCACGCCGACCTGGCCAAGTGGAACGGCCTGAACGCCAAGTCGGCCCTCAAGCCTGGCATGAAGCTGGTGGTCTGGCCCAAGCAGGGCAAGAGCAGCAACAAGTCCATGGTCTATCAGGTGCGCCGCGGTGATTCCCTCTCCTCCATCGCAGCCCGCTTCCAGGTCGCCGTCAACGATGTGATGCGCTGGAACCAGCTCGGCAAGAGTGACTATCTCAAGCCGGGTCAGGAGTTGACTCTGTTCGTGAAGAACAACAGCTGATCGCTCGTCGCAGACAAAAAAATACCCCGCTTGATGCGGGGTATTTTTTTGTCTGCATGAACCAGCGGCGACGCCGCTCTCCCCTGAGGGATGACTCAGGGAGTGATGGCCTGGGCCGCAAAGCGCGCCAGAATGGGGTTGTGGTCAGAGGCATCGGTAGCCGGTGAACTCACCTCCACCAGATCCAGATTGCGATAGTAGAGGTGATCCAGCGGGCGGCCAAAAGCGGTGCGACGCAGATCAGGCACAGGTATGGCCTCCTGCAGACCAAGCTCGCCCACCAGCTTGTTCAACCAGAACGCGCGCTTGTCGCTCCAGGTGTTGAAATCGCCACCCAGGATGACCGGCCCCTGGTGGCGATGGATCAATGCAGTCAGATCGTTGAGCTGCTCGCGGAAGGTCGCCATGCCCAGTTCGAAATTGACCGCGTGGAGATTCACCACCAGCACGCCGTCAGGATCCCCTTGCAAGGGATAGAGACTGACCAGACCTGACTTGGGGATGCGCAGCAGGGGTTCGGGGGAACGGACGCCACAGACAAACGCCTGCGGCGTTTTCGCCACTGTCATCACGCCAAAGGAGACACCTCCCTGGGTGAAGGCCTGCAACTGCTGCCACTGGAAATCCCCTCTCTTCAGCCAGTCCAGCATCTCGGGCCGGGTCGCCGACTCTTGCAGCAGCACCAGATCCTGGGACTTGGCATACTCATCCAGCCCTTCCCGCCAGTTCTTGCGTTGTCCCTTGTAGAGGTTCCAGACGGTGATGCCAAACTCCCTCGGCAAGGCCGTGGAGGCGAGCGCCACCAGAGGCGGTCTGTCACAGCTTGCGCCAGGTATGATACCTGCCGCAGTCACCAGATGATCTTGATCCGGTACCTCGAAGCAACCGACCAGCCCCAACGTCAGCAGGGACGTTCCCAGAATCCGATAACTATTTTTCATTGGCTAACAATCACCTGCCTCTGCAAGACGACATGGCACTCACACAGGCCACGGTCGCCGACTAGTCTCATTATTCGTGTCCGGCCCGACTCATCCAGAAGGAATTCAACGATGGCGAGACAGCACCAGTACCGCGTGACATTTTACGATCAACAGGGAACCTGTCATCAAGTGGAGCTTTCCACCGTCTATCAAATCAGGCGGGCTCCCCAATGTGATCTCTGTCTGTTCGACACCCGGCAGTGCGTGGGGTCGGAAGAGATGCTGGAGCGCATGATACGGCAAAAAACCGGGCTTGAGCAGGAAATATCCATCATCAATGCCCGGCTCATCTGAGCAGACTCAGACCGGGACGGGGCGGGATTTGCCCTGATCGTCGATGGCCACATAGGTGAAGACGCCCTCGGTCACGCAGTACCGCTGGGCTTCGTTCTCCCGCAATACCGGCTTGACCCAGACCTCCAGCTTGAGTCGCATGGAGCTGCGACCAATCTTGAGGCAGCGACCGTAACAGCACACCACGTCACCCACCTTGACCGGGCTGTGGAAGGTCATCCCCTCCACCGAGACGGTACAGATGCGCCCTTTTGCCAGCTCCTTGGCCATGATGCCCCCACCTATATCCATCTGGGACATGATCCACCCGCCGAAGATATCGCCATTGGGGTTGGTATCGGCTGGCATTGCCAGGGTTCTCAGCAACAGCTCCCCATCGGGGTGGCGCTTGGTCTCTTCCATCATTACCGCTCTCTTTATCATGGATGGCGGCATGATAGGGGGCGATCCCCCCCTTGGCAAACCTCAATTGTCCCGGAGCGCGCGCCGTATCTGGTTTGCACGCCAGATGACCGACTCCGGGGCCCGGATGGCGACGACCCGTTCAGCCCTTCAAGGCCGCACCGTCCGCAAACCAGTGGGCCGGATCCGGCCAGCGATAGACGAAACCAAGCTGCTGGCAGATGCGCTGACCTTCGATGGGAGCAAACTCCCCCGCCGGCTCGACGAACTGCGGCGGCACCAGCCCGAGCAGGCGGCTCGCGAAGGGGTAGAGCTGCTCCCGGCGTGGGTGAACGGGGGCACTCAGATTGTAGGCATCCCCATCCTGCCCCCGGGCCAGCATCAGCTCACAGGCGGCCACCACGTCGTCCAGATGCACCAGGTTCACAGCCTGGCCTCCCCCGGCCAGCGTCTTGCCCGCCAGAAAACGGCCGGGGTGACGGTCAGGACCATAGAGTCCGGCCGGGCGCAAGATCATGGCGCAGTCAACATGCCCTTCCAGCACGGCAAGCTCGGCCGCCCGCATCCGCAAGCCTCTGTCATGGGCTGGAGCGGGCGTATCATCCTCCCCCTGTCCGGCCCCCCAGACCGAAGTCGCGCTGATAAACAGAACCCTCTGAACACCCGCCTCCCTCGCCTGTCGGCACAGACTGGCCACGGACGCCGGGTAATCACCGGTCTTGCTGGGGGGCACGCAGATCACTAGGTCATGACAACGAAAAGGCAGTGGCCCCATGTCAGGGGTGAGCAACAGCGGCCAGGCGGCAATACCCTCCCCCCGCAGCCGTTCAGCCTTTTCGGCCGTACTGACCGTCACCGCGATAGATTGCCCCTGCTCTTGCAATGCCCTGGCCAGGGGCAACCCCAGCCAGCCGGCGCCCACGATACCCGTCTGATACTCAAATTCGTTCGTCATACCCGGATCCTGACAAAAAAAACGGCCATCCAATGATGACCGTCGAAAGTAACGAAGGAAATAGCCGGATTAACCGGTTACCTCCCACAGCGGGAAAATCGGGAGCGCACGCTCCTAATTCGTGGGCCTATCCTAGTGGCAGCGCGGTCAAAAAGCTTTGAAGCGGATCACAGTTGAAAAGGATTTCTGAAAGCGCTTTCACTGTTTTGCAAAAAAGTCGACCCGCACGGGGCCAACTTCATGACTCAGGCCACAGATTCCCGCCGTACCAGTTCGGCTTCGAATTTGAGCGCCAGCCCCTCTACCGGCTTGTGATCCAGCAGCCTCAGGGCCAGCTCAGCGGCCCGCTCTCCCATCTCCTCGATGGGGTAACGTACCGTGGTGAGCTTGGGATAGATGTATCGGGCATAGGGGATGTCATCAAAACCGACCACAGAGACCTGCTGGGGTATTTTGTAACCCCGCTCCAGCAGACAGGAGATGGCCCCCGCCACCATGGCATCGTTGAAACCCAGCACAGCGCTGAACTCGACGCCGCGCGCCAGCAGCTCGCTCATGGCCACATAGCCACCTTTTTCGTCGGCATAGGCACGGCCGATGAGGGCAGGATCCAGCTCGATACCTGCCCGTTGCAGGGCGAAGCGATAGCCGGCCATCCGCTGCTGACCATCCACAAACTCCTCGTCATCGGAGGTGACGAAGGCAATCTTGCGATGTCCCGCGTCCAGCAGATGCTGGCAAGCCGTGGTGATGCCGGCCTGGTTGTCCAGCCAGACGCAGCGATCCTCGCAGCCTGGCACCTGACGGTTGATGAAGACGATGGGGGTCGTGCCCGACGCCAGCTCGCTGAGCTCTTCGTCAGGCAGCGCCTTGCTGTGAAGGATAAGGGCATCACACTGGCGCTGCAGCAGCGCCTGGATGGCGTGCCGCTCACGGGTCGCGTCGTGGTTGCCGGACACCACGATGGTGAACTTGTTCGCCTTGTCGACCATGCTTTCGATGCCGCGCATCATCTGGGCGAAGAAGGGGCCGCCACACAGATCCCCCACCAGCACACCGATACAGTTGGAGCGCTTGCTCACCAGGGCCTGGGCGAAGCTGTTTGGACGAAAGCTGAGCTCCTTCATGGCCGCGAGGACAGCCTCGCGCTTCTCGGGCGCCACCTGCGCCGTGTTGTTGATCACTCGAGACACTGTCGAAATGGAGACATTCGCCAGCTGAGACACATCTTTGATCGTTGCCACTCTCGATTCCTTTGTTGGAAAAGCCTGTCAGTGATGATCGGGCATTGTATCGAACCTGACAGACCAAGACGCGGCGCCCGATCACCTGGCAGGTTTCCTTTTGTAACAAAGCTTAAGGGATGATAACCATTTTGGGGCAAGAATGGGAGGCCGCCGCCACAACGACTGCCCCCGAACTCAATAGGCGTGATTCAGCTCGCGTTCCGACATAAAACGCAAAGGCTGCTGCAGCTTGTGTTGATAGATGAGATCGAAAGAGAGCACGTTCTGGACATAGTTGCGCGTCTCCCGATAGGGGATGCTCTCCACCCAGACATCCATCGGCTTGTTGTCGCTCTGCTCGCGCCAGCGCTTGACCCGGCCAGGACCCGCATTGTAAGCCGCCGCCGCAAGGATCCGGTTGCCGTCATACACATCCAGCAGGCGCTTGAGGTAGGCGCTGCCAAGACGAATGTTCATGGCCGGGTCGAACAGTTGCTGCTCGTTGCGATAGGGCACCCCAAGCTTGCCGGCCGTCTCTTTCGCGGTGGCAGGCATCAGCTGCATCAACCCCCTCGCCCCGACCGGTGACTGGGCCAGGGGATAGAGTGCGCTCTCCTGACGGGAGATGGCGTAGAGCAGACTGGTGTTCATGGTGCGCTCTTGTGCCATCTGGGAGAAGGTGCGCTTGAGGGGCAGCGGGAAGCGCAGGTCCAGCGCATCCCAGGCCTCGGCACGGATGCTGGAGAGGATCGCCAGCTCGTGCCAGCCCTGGTTGAGGGCGATGTGACCAAACTCCAGGCGCTGGGCCACGCTGTTGCGATCCATGTTGTGGATCCACTCAGAGCGGGCCGCCGTGATCTCGTTCATCGCCAGCAGTTCACGCACCCGCAGCAGGAAGGGCCAGCGGCGGCTGGCACTTTGCCAGTCCGGCACCTTGTGCGCCACGCTCTGGTTCTTCATGCGATAGGGCACACCGGTGCGCTGGGCCGCCATGAAGCCGTAGAAGCCGCGCAGACTCGCAGTCTCGAGATAGAGGTCCCGCGCCGGTTTCTGCCGCCCCTGTTTCTCCAGCGAGCGCGCCATCCAGTAACGCCAGCGATCCTCTTTTTGCAGCCCCATGGGCATCCGCTTGACCCAGCCTTCGAGGCCGCGCCAATCCTGCTCCCAGATGGCAAGACGGGCCCGCAGCTCCACCAGCTCCGGATCCTTGATCCGCACCAGGGCCGTATCCAGCCAGGCGCGCTGGTCAGAAGAGCGGTCCAGCAACAGGCGACGGGCGGCGGCCTTCTCCACCCGACTCACCTCGGCATGGTTCAGGCCGAAGCGACGGGTCATCTCCCCCAGCTGGCGCAGAACCGCGTCGGGCTCCTGGTTGGCGTAGCGGGCCAGCCCCAGGGAGAGCAGATGCCGCGACGGGGGCGCCGCCGTGAAGTTGGCAGGATTCATCGCCCGCACGGGTTGGTCATACAGGGCGATCATCTGATCGCCATACCCCTTCATGCCGCTGCCGAGCTGGGCCCCGAGGTGGCGAATGAGGTTGGGGTTCTGGGCCTCGAAAGCCAGGTTCATACGCTCCCAGATCTTCTCCTGAGTGCGCAGACCTGCCTGCTGCCAGAGCTGGAACAGGGGATCGCAGGCATCGGGCCTGGATTGACCGCTCAACCAGAGCTTGCCTGCCTCCTGCAGGGCTTCACTTTGGTGCCCCGTGTAGTAGCGGGCCTGATAGTGCTGACAGAGCAGATCGGTGGAGCTTGGCTTGGCCGGATAGAAGCGCAGGAACTGGGACCACTGCTGGCTCTGGGCAAGATAGGTGAGATAGCTGCGCTCGAGCCGGTTGGACTGGGGGGTGTCCCCGTGCTGGCGGATGAAGCGGGTCACATCGTTGTAGTCTGCCGCCCCGGGACGGAACGCAAGCTGGTAGTAATCCAGATAGGGCAACAGCGGATAGTGGATCAGGCGTGCCCGAAGCTGGCTGAATTTGACCTGATCATTGGCACGCACGGCCTCATGGGCCTGGCGATAGAGAGACTGCTCCATGGTCTGCGCGAAGGCAGGAGCCAACAGCCCCGGCATCCAGAGCGCAGACAAGATGATTCCCTGCACGACTTTCACGAATGGCATTCTCCCCTTGAAGGCATAACCACCGTCAAAGTGCGGTGGTGACATACCTTCATTCTACCCGCTAAGCACGGGGGCTACGCCACACTATTTTTATCGGTGCAGACGGGGCGATCACCGCGTACCTGGCGGCTGACATAGCGTTCAAGGTAGGAAACAGGGAGCGGCTTGGAGGCGAGGTATCCCTGGAAGAAATGGCAGCCCTGTGCCTGCAGAAACTCCAGTTGCTGGCGGGACTCCACCCCCTCAGCCGTCACGTTGAACCCCATGTGGCGGGCCATGGCGATCACGGCCTCGACGATGGCCATGTTGTCACCATCCTTGGGAATGTCCTGGATGAAAGAGCGGTCGATCTTGAGCTCGTCCGCCGGCAGCCGCTTGAGGTAGCTCAGGGAAGAGTACCCCGCCCCGAAGTCATCGATGGCAAAGCTGATGCCCAGGGTCTTGAGTTCCGCCATCTTGCTGATGGTGTCTTCCGCATGACCCAGCACCACCGACTCGGTGATCTCCAGGTTGAGGCAGGCGGGATCCATGCCGGTGGCAGCCAGCACGTCGTGAATGCGATCGACAAAGTCGGGAGCATGGAACTGTTTGGCGCTCACGTTGACCGACAGCTGGGGGACGTGGATCCCGTTCTCCTCCCAGGAGACGTACTGGGTACAGGCTTCGTGCAATACCCAGTTACCGATGTCGACAATGAGATCCGTCTCCTCGGCAATGGGGATGAACTCGGCAGGCGACACCAGGGCACGCCCGGGGGGTTGCCAGCGGATCAGCGCCTCGACACCGATGATCTCCCCCCCCGCTACCATGTGCTGGGGCTGGTAGTGGAGAGTCAGCTCCCCATTGTCGAGGGCACTGCGCAGCTCGTTGTGAATGTGCAGACGCCGGTCGGCCTGCAACTGCATGGAGGCATCAAAGAAGCGCCGGGTCTTGCGGCCCGCCGATTTCGCCTGATACATGGCGGTGTCAGCCTGCTTGAGCAGATCCCCCGCCTCCTGCTCCCGACCGGGGAAGAGGGTGATGCCGACACTGGCGCCGATGTGCAGCACCTGGCCCCTGAAATCATAGGGGGCGGCGATCTCCCCGATGAGCCGCTCCGCGATGAGGTCGGCCTGCATCTCCGCCTGGGGCGGGCTGATGGAGAGCGCTGGCAGCAACAACACGAACTCGTCGCCGCCGAGACGGGCCAGACAATCCCCCTGGCGCACCAGCCGCTTGAGACGGCTGGCCACCTCCTTGAGCAGCCAGTCGCCGGTGGCGTGACCCAGGGAATCATTGATGGTCTTGAAGTGGTCGAGATCGATGAACAGCAGGGCCCCGATGAGGTGACTGCGATTTGCATCGGTGAACGCCTGGGTCAGGGTCTCGTGCAGCTGACGACGATTGGGCAGGCCGGTCAGCTCGTCATAGAAGGCGAGATCCTGAATGCGGCGCTCCGCCGCCTTGCGCTCGGAAATATCCTCGAAGAAGATGACATAGTGGCTGATCCCCCCCTTCTCATCCTGCACCGGCGTGACGATCTCCCACTGGGGATAGGCGTGACCGTCGGCGTGCAGGCGCAGGGTTTCCCCCTGCCAGCGATCCAGGGCGTTGAGCTCGTAACCCAGCCCTCCCAACCCCGACCAGAGATCGTTGCCAAGATGCAAACCAATCACCCCCTGGTTGTCAAAGCCGGTGATCTGGCTGAAGGCGTAATTGACCCGCAGGATCTTGAACTCGGGATCCGTGATGATGATCCCTTCGTGAGTTTCAAAGGCCACCGCAGACAGCCGCATCAAGGCATCGCTCTGCAGGCGCTCCAGCTCGGCCACCATGCGCACCGAGAAGATGGTCAGGACGGAGTCCAGATCCGTGGTCCGGGTCTGGCTCGGGAACAGCAGGGCGAGATGACCCAGGATCTGACCGTTGCGATCGAGCAGCGGCTGGGCGTAATAGTGCTGGCCCGGGGGCAGATCGGGATACCCGGTCAGGGGTTCACTCACGGGGACCGCGCAGGAGGCCCCCTGGCGATAGAGCTGCTGGCAGGGCATGTCACAGAGGGCATACTCCTTGACGTCGATGCCGTGGCTCGCCAGCACTCTGAGCCTGTCGAGACCGACCCGCTCCGTCAGCCAGACGGCAGTGGCTCCCAGGATATGGGCCAGTTCGTTGACCAGGGTCTGGCAAAAATCGAGCCCCGTCTTGGCGGAGAGCGCCTGCGCCAGCTTGGCCAGCAAGGGGGCCTGCAACATGGGAAGCGGCGGTGTCACGCCTGCGGGGGAGTTGGCGCGATCCATCTCGCGATGCATCATTTCGAGGGGGGCAAGCCAGCCACAACAGAGCCCCTGTGCAGGCACATACTGGCCGTACCAGAGCGCATGGTGTACCTTGCCGTCCTCATCGCGCAGGTGACCGATGAACTGGCCAGGCTGGCCGGAATCGTGGAGTCTTGCAAGAAAATCGGCGAAACCCGCTTCATCTTCCCGCTCAAGTTGGGTGGCCCAGGGGTGGGCTCCCTCCCCTGCCCAGGGTTCACAAGAGACATGATCAGACAGGCTCCATTGCCCATGCTGCCGATCATAAAACCACATCATCTGGGTGGCTTGCTGCTTCATCTACGACTCCAACCACTACAACCACGTTATCCACCCCGACTCCTGCAGAAAAGCATATCCGTTTGCGCGCATATCTCCACCGGCGCATGGCAATGATTTTGCGATGCGATGAGGCGATGTGGGTGGAGAAAATTCGAGACTATGCGGCAAAAACCAAACATCGGGTCGACACAAGGCGCTGCCGAGGGGGGACAGAAACGATCCTATTTGCTGATACTGCCTGCCTGTTTCACTGAGCTCAAGCGGTTTTTGGCATGAAACGGGAAAAGCTCACAATTTATGGACAGCGGGATTCCCAAGGGGATTTTTCGTGACGCAGATCACATTTTGATTTGGCGACATGGGTAATCTGGAGGTGAAGACACAAGCAAGACGACCCGAAGGGGGCCATTATGAAAATCGAAATGACCAGTAAAATCATCGACATCACCCCAGCCATCCGCGAGCGCATTGAATCCCGTTTTGAAAAGCTCGAGCGTCTTCAGGTGCCTCTTATCACACCCCATGTGATCATCTCCAAAGAGCGTTTGATGTATATCGTCGAAGCCACTATCGGCATTCCCAACGGCAAACTGTTTGCGCAGGCAGAGCACGAGGATCTCTATGCCGCCATCACGGACCTGGGCCAGAAGCTGGAACGCCAGCTCAACCGTCACACGGAAAAACCCATCGCCCGTCGTGCCGCCGGCAAGGAAGTGCCCCAACCGGACGAAGCAGACGCCTGACAAGGTTCACCACTCATAAAGCAAAAGGCGGGTTATCCCGCCTTTTTGCATTCTACCGTGCCGTCACCCCAGCCAGCGCAGCCTGGCATCCACCCCTTGCGCAAGCTCATCGAGCAGCGGCAGCATCATCAGCGGAGCCTCCTCCCTGGGGTCAGCGCCCATAGGTCGGGCCTGCCATCGCTCACGACCCAGTGCCGAGAGGTTGTCGTACACCGCGGGATCCAGCGCGGGCATTCGGCTCACCAGTGGCGGGGAGCGCAGCGCCAGCCAGAGTCTCACATCCGTCATGCACCCGCCCTGTTGCAGACGCTCGTTGAGGCTGGTGGCATCGCTCTCTTCCACCCCGCCTTGCAGGGACGCCCGGGGCATCAGACCGAAACGGGAGCGCCAATCCAGCTCACCCGACGCAGGCTTGGGCGGGGCATCAAACCAGGGCTGCTCTTCCACCGCATCGGTCAGCAGCGCCAGGTGCAGCCTGAAGTCGGCACGGTCCCCCGCACGGAGATCCTGGTTGAGCCGTTGGCCCAACTGGGCCTCATCCACGAGCAAGCGGTCACGAATCGCACTGGGCAGCATGAGATAAATCTTGGAAATGAAGGTTTCATTGCTTATCGGCCATCAACCCGATCCTTTAAGCATTAAAAATCCCGGCAGAGGGGTTCACAAGCGCGACAGATCTGTTAGTATGCGCCTCGCACTTGGGGAGGGGTTCCCGAGCGGCCAAAGGGATCAGACTGTAAATCTGACGGCTCTGCCTTCGAAGGTTCGAATCCTTCTCCCTCCACCATCTTTCAGATAACCCGGCCTTGTGCCGGGTTTTCGCTTTTCTGCCTTCCACAAATCCCCTTCTTCTCTACAAAAAAAAACGGGAGGCCTGGCCTCCCGTCAATATATGCACGCTCTCACCCCGAACCTGCTGGAGACAGCTGTCATCGGCCGCTCAGGCAGAGGGGGATAAGCGTCCCCCCAGGCATCTGTCTTGTCATCCGCCCCCCTTACAGGGTGAAGCGATAGAAGATATCCACCGCCTGGGCCACCCCGCTCATGGCCTGCAGATAGAGCCTTGGCATCAGCTCGTAGCGCAGCTTGAATTCGGCGATGGGGCTGAACACCCCGACCCCGTACTGGAACTGCAAGCCGGGCAGCAGGTAGGCCGACAGGGTCACCTGGGTGTCATCACCACTGCCTGCGGTATCGAGGGCCACGTCGCTCATGCCGAGGGACTCCCCGATGCTGGAGACCACGCCGCTCGCCTGGCTCACGGCCCCCGCCACCAGCAGGCCGTTGAAGCCGCCATCCTCGCCGCTGGTCTGCAATCCCTTGCCCCGCAACAGATAGGAGAGCTGTTCGGACTGCGCCATCTGCGGCTCGGAATAGACGGTGATCTTCGGCTTGGTGGCCGGCCCCGTCACCCGCACCCCGACGGTCACGTTGTCCTCGATGGTGTCCGGATCCCGATAGGTCTCGATGTTGAGATAGGGCTGATCAATGGGGCCGGAGAAGAGGATCCGCCCCTCCTTGATGATGAGGTTCTGGCCATAGGCCTTGAAGCGCCCGTCCCTGAGCTCCAGTTGCCCGTTGCCCGAGAGCGGCTTGGAGGGATCCTGGCGAATGTTGAGGGCCCCTCCCACCTTGGTCTTGAGTCCCATGGCTTCGAGGCGGACGTCGTCCCCGAGCCGGATGGCGAGCCTGATCTCCATGGGCAGCGGTGCCGCCTTGGGGACCGGCGGCAGATCGTCGTAGATGACGGTGACATCATCGGAGACCGCTACCGCGCTGTCTGGCAGGCTCTTGACCAGGATGCGCGACCAGGGGATGTCCACCTGACCGGTCACCCTGGTCTCCTCCCCGAGAGAGATGGCGATGTCAGGTGTCACCCTGACCCGGCCCATGCCCGGGTACTGGGCCTCCAGCTCCTTGCCCTGAATGGTGAGGCTGCCGGTCACCGGCTGCTGGGCCCAGCTCAGCCAGCCCCCCAGCACCAGGGGGCCCTTGCCCACCATCATGGAGCCGTCGAGTTCGGCCCGGTTGCCTTCTATCTTGAGGCGGGTCACCAGCTTGGAGAGGGTCACCATGTCGGAGTGGGTCTGAACCTCCCCCTCCTTCAGGTTCAGCTCGCCATACAGCAGGGGGGCAGCCAGGGTACCGTCGAAGCGGGCATCCGCCGAGATGACCCCTTGCAGGGAGCGCACTTCGGGAATGAGGGGCGCAAAGGTCGCCAGCTTCAGATCGTCAAACCTGAGTTGACCGCCGAGGTTGCCGCGGCCGGCGGGATCCCGGATCAGCAGATCGGTGTCGATGTTGCCGATCTGCTCGGAGGCGAAATCGACCCGGATGGCGGCCTGCTGGCGCTCGAAATCGATCCCGAGCTCGAGGCGCTGGTAGTCGGTCTTGAGTTCGTCGGCGACGAAGGTCCCAGGCGTGGTACGCACGGTGGCGTGCAGGGTCGGCTGGTTGCCGCGCCAGCTGGCGCGCCCGTCGGCCGACAGCACCGCCTGCCAGCGGAAATTGTCCGGCAACCAGGGGCGCAGCCGCTTGAGATCAAATTCGTTCAGGGCAAATTCCAGATTGCCCTGGGACTGGGCTATCCGGCTCCCCTTGACGCAGAGACTGGCCTTCTGGGACGCGAGGCAGAGATCCCCCATGGTCAGCTGCTGTTTCGGCAGATCCAGGTCCAGAGACCAGGGGGCGGTCAGCGCCCAGCGCTTGAGGGGCGTCTTGAGCTTCAGCTCGGCAAGGGCGCCACGCCAGTGGTCACCGCGCAGGCTGCCATTCAGGCTGAGGTCTGCCGCCAGGGGATCCCCCTTCATGGTCAAGGTGAGCCCGTGGCGCTCGAGATCGCCGCTCAGGTTCAGGGCGATTTGCGAGAGCTTGGTCTCCCCCTGCGCCAGGCTCGCCACCGTCACCGCCACCTCACCGGAGGGCTTCTCCCCGACCAGGGCGTTGGCCTTGATGACGGTCTCCTTGAGGACGGTGCCGGCGTAGGCGAGTCGGCCCGACATCAGATCGGCATTCACGCGCGGCGCCTGCTGGTTGCCGGTGACGCGCACCTGGCCCTTGATGTCCCCTCCCAGACCCGGGTAGATACCCCCAAGCTTGGGCGCATCCAGATCCGCATCCAGCTTCCAGGCCTGGGTCGTGAGCGAGCCTTTGGCCTGCAGCCGGTTTGGGCCGCTTTGCAGCGCCAGGGCCGGGATGGTCCACTCCATCTTGTCGTTGCCGCTGAGCCTGCCCTGCAAGGCCAGGGGATACTGGTTGAGCTTGCCATCCACCTTGAGCTCGGGCAGGGCCAGCTGCCAGTGGCCCGCCTCATCCAGATCGAAGCGGCTGGCGATCTTGCCCGCCAGTACCCCCTTGATCTCGGGCACCAGCTCCGCCGGGTTGATCCCCTTGAATTCGGTCGTCCCCTGCCACTGGACCCCCTTGCTCCAGGCCAGCTTGCCGTCGAGCTTGAGCTCCCCCTTGAGGGCCCCCAGCAGCAGCTCGATACGGCTCAGCTGGTTGAGATCCCCCTTGCCCGAGAGCGCCACCTTGAAGGGGGGCACATCGGTCCCCTTGCCGGCGGTGTTGAGCGCAAACTGGTAACCGGAGAGCTTGCCCTTGGCGCTCAGGGTGCCCTTGTCCAGCCGATAGCTGGGCTCATCCTTGGCGGGCTTGTGCAGGGGCCAGGAGAGGCTCTTCCAGTCCAGCGCCAGATCGAAGGGCAGATCCGGGTCGAGGGCCGCGAGGGATCCTTTGAGATTGGCGCCCACCGGCCCCTTGGCCTTGAGTGCCAGCCCAAGCTTGCCCACAGAACCGTCCAGGACGAGATTGACCTGCTCCCCCTTGAGCTCCCCGTCCAGCAGCCCTTGACGCGCCTTGGCATCCAGGGTCAGGGCGAGGGGGTAATCCTCGTGCAGGCGCACCTGACCACGCAAGGCCAGATCTGCCATGGCATGGCGCAGGGAGAGCTCCCGGATGTCGATGCGCTCCTCCTCGGCGGTGGCCGACAGCAACAGGTTGTCTAGCCCCTCCACCAGCTCACCTTGCTGATAACGGAACGTCGTGGCTTTCAGCCCCTCCAGCTGGATGGGGAAAGGCAGTCGCACCGCCGGCAGCACCATGGACTCGGGCTTGTTTGCGGCCTGCGTCTTGTCACCGGGGGCAGCCTTGCCCTCGCCGACCGCCAGGGTGGCGCTTTTCTCATCCGCCGGTTTGGCGCCCTTGTCACTGGCCGCCTCCACCGGGGAGGGTGCCAGCACCACGTTCAGGCCATCGAGCACGGGGCCGCGCACGATGAGCCCGGCGCGATCCAGGGCGGCGCCAATGTCCAGATCCTTGAGGGTGATCGTCACGCCGGGCACCGCCACATCGAGATCGGCAACCTTGAGGCTGTCGACCTGGATTTTGAGCGGCAACGGATGCCAGACGAAGGGCTCCGACGGCTCTTCCGGCACCGGCTCGGACTCCGCCACCCGGACCACGGGGCGAGTCACCGCCAGAGACTTGATCCAGAGCTTGCCCTGCAGGAGCTTGCCCAGATCCCAGTCCAGCACGGCCCGCTCCACGGTGACATCCACCAGCTCGTCCTGCCAGCCAACCCCTTCGAAGGTCCAGCCATAACCGAGTTGCCCCGCCACCAGCTCCCCCTTGAGGGAGGGCAGCGCGGCTCTGGCCTGTTGCCACAACCACTTGTTGCCCTGATGGGTGAAGCCCAGCAGGCTGACGCCGATGAGCAGCAGGAAGAAGAGGCCCATGAGCCACAAGAAAATGCGTTTTACCCAGATCACGATGCAGACCCCTGCAAGGAAAGCAGCCGCAGCGGCCAGAAAAGAGAAAGAAGAGGATGTGCGCCTGGTTGCCGGGTCATAGTTCCGGCCCCAGTGCGAAGTGCAGCCGCAGCGGCTTGTCCTCCTCGGAGATGCCCACCGCCAGATCGAGCCTGACCTGACCGATGGGGGTGACCCAGCGCACCCCGACCCCGGTGCCTATCTTCCAGGCCTCGCTGTAGTCGACGGTGGCGGTCCCGGCGTCCACGAACAGGGCGCCGAGCCACTTCTCGCTGAAGCGGTAGTTGTACTCCAGGCTGCCGACGCTGGCGTAGCGCCCGCCGGTCAGCTTGCCATCGTCCCCCCGTGGCGAAATGGTCTCGTAACCGTAGCCCCGGACCGTCTGATCGCCGCCGGTGAAGAAGCGCAGGGAGGGGGGGACCAGGGAGAAATCATCCCCGACGATGGCCCCCTGTTCGGCCCGCATCAGGAAACGGTGATCTTCGCCCAGGGTGCGCAGCCACTTGCTGCGCCCCCACACCCGCATGAAGCTGATGTCGGACCCCCAGTAGGGGCTCGAGAACTCCATCGTCAGTTGCTGGCGATCCCCCCAATCCGGCACCAGACCGCCGCGCACCCGCAGCCGTGACCAGGAGACGCCGGGGATCAGCAGCAGGCTGTTCCCCTCGTCCTGACCCTGGACGTAGCGCTCGTTCTCCAGGCGCACAAAGACGTCTCTGTCCCAGCTCTCCGGTCGGCGTGTCCAGCGGTGCACCCCGAAGGTGGCCAGATCGGAGCGGGTGTCGTTGTTGTCGGTGTATTGATAGCCCGCCTGCAGGGAGTAGTAATCCCGCAGCGGGTTGCCCACCGGGATCTGGTAGTCGAAGCTGAGCTCCGCTTCCGGCGCCGAGATCTTGGCGGTGCTGGAGAGGCGGTGACCATAGCGGTTCACCCAGGGTTTTTCCCAGGTGGCACTCAGGCGCGGCCCCACGTCCGTGGCATAACCGATACCGGTCTCAATCTCGTGATCGACCCGGTTGGAGAGGGTCACCTGCACCGGCACCCGGTTGCCCTCGGCCTGGCTGATCAGGGGTTTGATGTCCACCTGCTTGAACAGCTTGGTGGAGGAGACATCCTGGGACATCTCCGCCAGACGGATCGCCAGATAGGGAGCACCGCTCTTGATGTTGATGAGCGGGCGAATAAGGTGCAGTGCCTCCGGCGTCGCGTCATAGCGGATCTCGCCGAAATGGTAGCGCGGGCCGGAGCGAAACAGGATGTAGATCTCCGCCTTGCTCTGTTCCGGGAAAACCTTGACCTGGCTCTTGCTGATCTTGGCGTCAAAATAGCCGCGGGCCAGCCCCAGACTGCCGAGATCCGCCTTGATGGATTCATATTTGCCGTGGTTGAGGGGATCTCCCTCCTTGAGGGGCAGCTTGTCCAGCAGCTCGCTGTACACCTCGTCGCTCCCCGCATCCCCTTCCAGCAGGATGTCGAGGCGCGAGATGATCACGGGTTCCCCCCGCTCAATCTCGATCACCACCTTGGCGGGCGTCTTCTTGTCGCGGTTCAGGGTGATCTTGGGCTGGTAGTAGCCATAGACCTGCAGCGCCTTCTGTACGCTCTCGGTGATCTTGGCGCGGGCGGGGCGGTACTGGCGTTCCTGGTAGACGGGCAGGGCGTTGAGGTAGGCCTCGACGTTGTCTTTCTGCTCTCCCCTGACCCCCTTGATCTGGTAGGTCAACTTGGCCGCCATGGCGGGCATCGCCATTAGCCAGAGAGCGAGGGCGAGCAGCAAGAGACCGGGCCCGGGGCGACGGGATCGCCCGGATGAAGTGCTCCCGGTGAGAAAAGTAGGATAGCATCCTGTCAAACGTCAGTTTCCCCGAATAACATGATTTAAAGATTGTGTTATTTAGTACGATACCGAGACTCATCCCGGGCGAGTGCCGCTCATCCTAGCATAATCGCGACGGCGAAATCCCACGCTCGGGGCCCCTTTGCGTGCCGCTCTGCCACCCCCGGTGCGGGGATCGCTTCGGCCCTGCAAGGAGCCAGCCGGGTGTGAGGAGCCAAACTGCGCACAATCCGGGCAAGGGGCGAACAAAACGCCACCACCGACCCCGCCACGCCGGATCTCCCCTGGCGGCCTTGGGCTGGCAGCAGGGTCCGGCTCGTCGCGACAACCCTTGTCGGACACCCCGCATCCGGCGGGTTTCGTCAACCCGTCCCCCTCGACTTGCTCCGCGCCCTCTTCCCCATCCTGCCTGCTATTGAACAGGAAAATAAGTTTAAATCAATCACTTGAATAGATGGCACTAAAGCTTCGTTCAATTCAATCGATTTATCCCGCTGCCCCTGCGCTCCTGCCTGTCCCACACTGATCCCAATCATCGCAGGAGAGACCCCATGCACCTACGTAGCGAACAACTGGCTGACTACATCGCCGACCGACTCGAGTTCATCACCTTCCTGGCCTGCTGCAGCGCCCTGCTGGCCCTGTTGACCGGCATGAACGGCCAGCAGGCCCTCGCCTTCACCGCGCTCAATCTGCCCTTTGGCCTGGCCCTGCTGCTGGGCATGGCCCTGCTCGCCCCCCTGCCTGTCCACTGGCGCCTGCCCGGCATAGTCCTGCTGCTGGTGAGCGCAGCCCTGGCCACCCTGCAGATGGGGGGCAACTGGCTCAACCCCCTGGCCATCTGGAGCCTCTATGCCCTGCTGGGGCTGGAGATCCTCTGGCAATCCCGGGCCAGGGTCCCCCTGGCCACCGGCCCCCGGAGCCGGGTCTCGCGCCCGAGGGGCTGACGCGGAGGCGCAATTGCAGTAATCTTGCGCCCCCTTTCCCCTCGCCGAGGAGCATTCCGATGAAAAAAGCCTGTGCCCAGCACATCCTGGTCAAGACCGAGAAACAGTGTCTGGAGATCAAGGAGAAGCTCGCCAAGGGCGCCGATTTCAGCCAGATGGCCAAGCGTTTCTCCACCTGCCCTTCCGGCAAGCGTGGCGGCGATCTGGGAGAGTTCTCCAAGGGGGACATGGTCAAGTCCTTCGACGATGCCGTGTTCAAGGGGGAGCTGCTGACCGTGCTGGGGCCGGTGCGCACCAAGTTCGGCTTCCACCTCATCAAGGTGCTCTATCGCAACTGATCCAGGGCGACGAGGCCATCGGTTCTCTGAGCCGCACGCCTGGGATTGATGATCATTTACTAACGTTATCAGGCAATTAAGTTTATCCTTCTGGGCATAGTTCCATCCTGACCCGTGGATCCCTCATATGCACAGCTCTTTGTGGTGGCCGCTGCTGACCTGGCTATTGCCCCTTTGCGGGGCCCTTGGCAGCCGCGCCCATCTCTGGCCCTGGTGGCTCGGCTTCATCCTCTGTCTCGCCAGCGCCCTCCTCAGCCTCGTGCTGCTGCTGCGCCTGCCCTGGCGTTATCGCCGCACCACCAACCTCTGGCCGGATATCTGGGGCATTGCTCCCCTGCTGTTGCCCCTGCTGTTTCTCGTCCAGGCGCTGCGCTCCCCCCTCACCAACGACGTCAGCACGGATCCCTACCATCCGCCACGGCTCCAGTGGGCCGAGCAGCTCAGAAGCCCGGAGGATCTCCCGATCTCCCCCCCGCCCCTGCAAGTATTTCCAGGCAACCCCGGTCCTCTCTATACCCGGGCATCCCCGGTCGAAGTGCTCGCGGAAACCGAGGAACTGATGACGGAGCTGGGCTGGCAGGTTCATCCGGGCAGCGAGGGTATCGATGCCGTCGTCACCACCGGCTGGTTCGGGTTTCAGGATGACGTGGCCCTGCGGGTCTTTGCCGGGCCCAAAGAGATCCGTATCGACATGCGCTCCGCCTCGCGCCAGGGGCGCAGCGATCTGGGGGTCAACCGGGCACGGATCATCGATTTCCTGAATCGGTTGAACGAGCGCCTGGGCGGGGCCTACAAGCCCAAGATGGAGAAGCTCAAAGAGGAACAAGATGCGCATTGAGGTCAAACCGGACCGGGCCTACGCCTGGTTCATCCGCCCCTTCTTCTGGCTGCAGAAACGCAACTACGGTCAGGTGCTGATCCCGGGCAAGTGCTGGGGGCGCTCCCCCAGGCTGTTCGCCGCGGTCGCCACCCTCTACGGCGTCATCAACCGCCAGCGCTCCCCCATCGACCCCGTGCTGCGCTCCCTGGTGACGGTGCGGGTCTCCCAGCTCAACTGGTGTCGTTTCTGTGTCGACATCAACGCCATGACCCTCGTCAAGCGGGCAGGCTCCAGCGACAAGGTGGAGGCGCTGGCCCGGTGGCGCGACAGCCCCTTGTTCGACGAGCGGGAGCGGGCCGTGCTGGACTATGCCGAGGCCATGACCGGGCTGGATGGCGTGAGCGACGAGCAGGCCGCCCGCCTCAAGCCCTGGTTCGATGACGACGCCCTGGTGGAGCTCACCGGCCTCATCGCCTTCCAGAACATGTCCGCCAAGTTCAATGCCGCTCTCGACATCGCTCCCCAGGGGTTCTGCCAGTTGCCGGTGCAACCCGAGCGCCCCCTCGACAAGGGGCAGGGATGAACCGGGCACGCCTGCTGCTGTTGCTGGCGATGGGGGCCCTGGTCGGCACCTTCTTTGCCCTCGACCTTGACCACTATCTGAGCCTCACCCAGTTGCAGGCACATCAGGCGCGCCTGACCCTTTGGGTCGACCGCCATGTTGTCGCAGCCAGCCTGCTGTTTCTGGTGATCTATGTGCTCACCACCGCCCTCTCCCTGCCGGGGGCGGCCCTGCTCACCCTGGCGGGCAGCGCCGTCTTCGGCATCCTGTGGGGGCTCTTGCTGGTCTCCTTTGCCAGCTCCCTTGGCGCCACCCTGGCCTTTCTCAGCGCCCGCTTCCTGCTGCGGGACTGGGTCGAGACGCGCTTTGGCGACAAGCTGACGAGCGTTCAGGCCGGCATGCAAAAGGAGGGGGCCTTCTATTTGCTGAGCCTGCGCCTCATCCCCCTCTTCCCCTTCTTTCTTGTCAACCTGGTGATGGGGCTCACCCCCATCAGAGTCAGCACCTACTACTGGGTCAGCCAGCTCGGCATGCTGCCGGGCACCCTCGTCTACGTGCTGGCGGGGAGTGAGCTGGCTACCCTCACCAGCACAGGCAACCTCTTCTCCCCCGGCCTGCTGGCCGCCCTGACCCTGCTCGGCCTGATGCCCTGGCTGATGCGTGCCTTGCAGCGCCGTCTCGCCCTCTACCGGTTGCACACCCCCTACCGCAAGCCTGCGTGCTTTGACTACAACCTGCTGGTGATAGGCGCCGGCGCCGGAGGTCTGGTCACCAGCTACATCGCCGCCGCGGTGAAAGCCAGAGTGGCCCTCATCGAGCAGCACAGGATGGGGGGGGATTGCCTCCATACCGGCTGCGTCCCCTCCAAGGCGCTGATCCGAAGCGCCCGCTTCGCCATTGAACAGCGCAAGGCCACAGAGCTTGGTTTTACCCCGAGCCAGAGCCGCGCCGACTTCGCCGCCGTGATGGCACGGGTCGCCCGGGTCATCGAGGAGGTCGAACCCCACGACTCGGTGGCGCGCTATGAAGGACTTGGGGTGGAGTGCATCCAGGGGCGGGCGCGAGTCACCTCCCCCTGGGAGGTGGAGGTCAACGGCAAGCGCCTGACCAGCCGTCATATTGTGATCGCCACCGGCGCCCGCCCCCGGGTGCCCGCACTGCCGGGGCTGGACAGGGTTCCCTACCTCACCTCCGACACCCTCTGGCAGCGACTGCGTGAGCCCCCCCGCCATCTGCTGGTGCTGGGAGGGGGCCCCATCGGCTGCGAGCTGGCCCAGAGCCTGGCCCTGCTCGATATCCCCGTCACCCTGGTGGAGCAAGGCCCTCAGCTGCTGCCCCGGGAAGATAAGGACGTCGCCGGGGCCCTGGCCGCGCAGCTGGAGCACGACGGCGTCACCCTGCACCTCGGCTGGCAGGCTACCTCGGCCGAGTATATGGACGGTAAAGGCACCAACCTGCCCATCCGGCTGCACCTGCGCCGGGGGGACGAGACGCTGGTGGTTGAGGGGGACCAGCTGCTGCTGGCCCTTGGCCGGGAGGCCAACGTGAGTGGTTTCGGGCTGGAGGCGCTGGGGGTTGAACTGGCCCCCGGCGGCACCCTGGCCATCGACGGCTTCCTCGCCACCAACTACCCCAGCATCCTGGCGGTGGGGGACGTTGCCGGCCCCTACCAGTTCACCCATTTTGCCGCCCATCAGGCCTGGTATGCCGCCATCAACGCCCTCTTTGGCCAGTTCAGGCGCTTTCGGGCAGACTACAGGGTCATGCCGGCGGCCACCTATACCAGTCCGGAGATAGCCAGGGTCGGCCTCAACCAGAGAGAGGCTCGGGCCCGAGGCATCCCCTTCGAGTCGACCCGCTTCGAGATGGCCGAGCTGGACAGAGCCATCGCCGATGGCGAGTCCGGGGGCTTTGTCGAGGTGCTGACGGTGCCGGGCCGTGACAGGATACTCGGGGCCACCATAGTGGGTGCTCACGCCGGCGAGCGGATCGCCGAGTTTGCCCTCGCCATGCGCCACCGCCTGGGACTTGGCAAGATCCTCGCCACCGTTCACCCCTACCCCACCCTGATGGAGGGGAACAAATACGTGGCTGGCGCCTGGCGCCGTGCCCGCCAGCCCGGGCGCCTGCTGGCGCTGCTGGCCCGTTATCACCGCTGGCGCCGCGGCGCCTGACTCTGACGAGGCAACCATCATGTTCACGACCCGACTTCGCGCCCTGCTCCGTCCCCTGATGGCCGCCGTCCCCCTGCTGCTGGCCTCCCCGCTCCACGCAAATGACGCATCGTGGCAGCAGACCCTGCTGGCCGCCAGGGGACAGACCGTCTACTTCAACGCCTGGGGGGGCAGCCCCGAGATCAACGCCTACCTGGTGTGGGCCAGGCAGGAGATCGCTCGCCAGTACCAGGTCGAGCTGGTGCAGGTGAAGGTGGATGACATCGCCCAGAGCGTGAGCCAGTTGCTGGCCGGCAAGCAGGCTGGCAAGACGTCGAACGGCCCCATCGACCTGCTCTGGGTCAACGGCGAGAACTTCAAGGCGCTCAAGGAGCAGGGGCTGCTGGGGGCCCCCTTTACCGACGAGCTGCCCAACATGGCCCTGGTGGACACCGCCCTGCCGGTGAGTGAAGACTTCACCGTGCCGGTCGAGGGGCGGGAGGCCCCCTGGGGCATAGGCCAGCTCAATCTGATGGTAGATGGCGACCAGGTAGACGTTCCTCCCACCTCGGCGGCCGCCCTGCTGGCCTGGACCAAGGCTCACCCCGGCCGCTTCACCTACCCCAAGCCTCCCCAGTTTCACGGCTCTAGCTTTCTCAAGCAGATCCTACTGGAGCTGACACCAGATCCGGCGCCCCTCTATCGGGAGGCGACCGATGCCGACTTCCTTCGCATCACCGCCCCGCTCTGGGCCTGGCTCGACCAGCTTCACCCCGCGCTCTGGCGAAAGGGCAGGCTCTTCCCCACCGGCGCCGCCGAAACCAGGCAGTTGCTCGATGACGGCGAGCTGGCCATGGCCATCAGCTTCAACCCGGGGGAAGCCCAGAGTTCGGTGCAAAACGGCACCCTGCCCCCCACCGTCCAGGCCATCGCCATGGAAAAAGGGGCGCTCACCAACAGCCATTTCCTCGCCATCCCCTTCAATGCCTCCGCCCGGGCCGGGGCCAAGGTGGTGGTCAACTTCCTGCTGAGCCCCGCCGCCCAGGCGCGCAAGAGCGACCCCGCCTTCTGGGGGGATCCCAGCGTGCTGCGCCAGGAGGCGCTGCCAGGCCAGACCCGTCCGGCATTGCGCTTCAAGGGAGTGGCAGAGCCCCACCCCAGCTGGCAGACGCGGCTGGAAGCGGCCTGGGCCGAGCGCTACGGCCACTGATCCATCATGCAGGCGCGCGCCCCTCTTCTCCTCCTGCTGCCCTTTTTGATGCTGGGAGCCTTGCTGCTGGGGATCCCGCTCGTCGGGGGCCTGCTGTTGCTGGTCATCGAGGGGCTCACCCCCGCCAACCTCGCCCTCTTGCTCCCCCAGCCCGGACTCTGGCACTCCGCAGGGTTGAGCTTCTGGGTAGCGGGCACCTCCACCCTGGGGGCCCTGGCCGTCACCGCCTTGCTGCTCGCCCAGGGGGACGGGCGTCCCTGGATGCGCTGGCTGCGCCGCCTGCTCTCCCCCCTGCTGGCGCTTCCCCACGTCGCCTTTGCCATCGGCATCGCCTTTTTGATCGCTCCTTCCGGCTGGCTGCTGCGCCTCGTCGCTCCCCTGCTTGACCTCACCCATCAGCCCCCGGACTGGCAAACCCTCAAGGATCCCTGGGGGCTTGGCCTCATCGTGGTGCTCATCCTCAAGGAGACTCCCTTCCTGCTGCTGATGGCGCTGGCGGCACTGGATCCCGCCAAGGTGGCGCGCCAGCAGTGGCTGGGGGCCAGCCTCGGCTTCAGTGCCCCCCGGATCTGGTGGCGCCTGCTGCTGCCCGCCCTCTGGCCCGCCCTGCGACTGCCCCTCTACGCGGTGGCCGCCTATGGTCTTGCGGTGGTGGATCTCGCCCTGCTGCTGGGGCCGGATGCCCCGCCGCCCCTGGCGGTGCGACTCTGGCTCTGGTATCAGGATGCCGACCCCGCCTGGCGCGGCGCCAGTGCCAGCGGCGCCCTCTTGCTGCTCGCCCTCAACCTGCTGCTGCTTGGCGCCCTCAGGCTGCTGGAGCGGACCCACCTCACCCTCGGCAAGGCACGCAGGCTGAATGGGCGACGCGCCCCCGCCTCGCCCTGGCCCGCACTCATTGCCCGCATCGGCGTGTGGGGGCTGCTCCTGACCAATCTGCTGGTGCTCGCCGCCCTGCTGCTCTGGTCCCTGACCCGGCGCTGGTCCTTTCCCGCCCTCTGGCCGAGTGAATGGAGCAGCCACCACTGGCTGGCTCTGCTGCCGAGCCTGGGCCCGCTGCTGTGGCAGAGTCTGTGGCTGGCCCTGCTCTGCGCCGCGCTCTCCCTGCTGCTGGCGGTGCTCTGCCTCGAGGCGTTGCCTGCGCGCCGCGCCACACGCACCCTCTGGCTTGTCTGCCTGCCTCTGCTGCTGCCCCAGGCCAGCCTGCTGTTTGGATTGCGCCTTCAGACCGACGGGCTGGGATTCACTGGCATAGGCCCAGGCTGGGTACTCTGGAGCCAGTTGATCTTCGTCTTTCCATACGTCTATCTCTGCCTGCACGGCCCCTATCGTCAGTTCGACGAGCGCCTCACCCGGGTGGCCCTCACGCTCGGGGCCAGCCCCTGGGGGGCCTGGTGGCGAGTCAAGGGCCCCCTGCTCGCCCGTCCCCTGTTGTTCGCCTTCGGTGTCGGGGCGGCGGTGAGTCTGGCCCAATACCTGCCAACCCTGCTGTTCGGGGGCGGGCGGGTCATCACCATCACCACGGAGGCGGTGGCCATCGGCAGCGGCCTCAACCGGCGGCTGGCGGGGCTCTACGGCCTGCTGCAACTGCTGCTGCCCCTTTTCATCTATGCCCTGGCGCTCTGGCTGCCGCGGCGCATCAACCCCGCCCTGAGGCCCTGACCCGATGCTGCATACCTCCGCACTCACCCTCTTCCTCGACGGCGCCCCCCTGCTGACGCTCCCCCCCCTCAGGGTGGCCCCGGGCGAGGTGCTCACCCTGATGGGACCGAGCGGCTGTGGCAAGAGCTCCCTGCTGGCGGCCCTGGCGGGAGTGCTGCCACCCGGGGGGCCCATCCGGCTGGCCGGGGACATCCTGCTCGGCGCACATCGCCTCACCCCGCTGCCCCCCCAGGAGAGGGGCGTCGGCATCCTGTTTCAGGATGACCTGCTGTTTGCCCACCTGACGGTGGCCGAAAATCTGATGTTCGGCATGCCGGCGCATCTCAAGGGGATGGAGGCAAGGCAGACCCGGGCCCGCGAGGCGCTGGCCGAGGTCGGGCTGGAGGCTCAGGCGGACAAGCTGCCAGGGGCGCTCTCCGGCGGCCAGAAAGCCCGCGTCAGCTTGCTGCGTGCCCTGCTGGCCGAGCCCAGGGCATTGCTGCTGGACGAACCCTTCTCCCGCCTCGACAAGCCGCTGCGGGCGGCATTCAGAACCCTGGTGTTCGAGCGCCTGCGCACGCAGGCCATCCCCGCCCTGCTGGTGACCCACGACGAAGAGGATGCGCCGGGCACCATCTTGCAACTGATCCCCCCAGCCATCCCCGAAGAGGAGCACCACCTTGTTTGATCGCCACCTGATCCCGGTTATCCGCCGCCCCCTCGCCGCACTCGCCCGCCCCCTGTGCCGGGCCGGGGTGAGCGCCAACCAGGTGAGCCTCGCCGGCTTTCTCATCGGCATGCTGGCGCTGCCGCTGCTGGCCTTTGGCTGCTATCAGTGGGCGTTGGCGGCGATTCTGCTCAACCGGTTGCTGGACGGGCTGGATGGCGCCGTGGCGCGGGATACGGGCATCACCGACTGCGGCGGGTTTCTCGACATCACGCTGGATTTCATCTTCTACGCCGCCGTGGTGCTGGGCTTTGCCCTCGCCGACCCGGCCAACGCCCTGGCCGCCGCCACCCTGCTGTTCGCCTTCATGGGCACGGGATCGAGCTTTCTGGCCTTTGCCATCATGGCGGGCAAGCGGGGCATCGAGAGCCCCGTCTACCACCACAAATCCCTCTACTATCTGGGCGGGCTTACCGAGGGGAGCGAAACCATCGCCCTCTTCGTGCTCATGTGCCTCTGGCCCGCCGCCTTCGTGCCACTGGCCTACGGTTTCGCCCTGCTCTGTGCCATCACGACCCTGACCCGGATCTGGAGCGGCTACCACACCCTGCGCTGACGGGATCCCGGGGGACGCGCCGGCACGGAGCACTTGCGCCTGCACGCCAATGTTTTACCATGACGGCACTCTTTTTCAGGCTCACGAGAACCCTATGCGTCGCCTTGTCTGTGTCCTCTCCCTGTTTCCCCTGATCTACGGCTGCAGCAGCACGCCGGCGCCCAAGCCCGTGGTCAAACCCCAACCCAACAGCGCCTTCATCAACCAGACGCCGCCGAGCAAACCCTTCTACGGACAGGTGAGCCAGCCCGGGGTCAGCAAGGGGGACTTCGCCAATCGTTCCAACGTGGACAACTTCGTGCAGCGGATGGTGCAAAAGCACGGCTTCGACAGCGCCGAGCTGCACCGGGTACTGGCCCAGGCCGAGCGTTATGACTGGATCATCAAGCTGATGGACGCCCAGGCCCCCACCACCAGACCGCCCACCGGCCCGACCGGCGCCTGGAACCGCTACCGCGCCAAGTTCATCACCCCGGACAACGTACAGAACGGCGTCAACTTCTGGCGTGAATACGAGAGTGAACTCAACCGGGCGCAGCAGATCTACGGGGTGCCACCCGAGATCATCGTCGGCATCATCGGGGTGGAAACCCGCTGGGGTCGGGTGATGGGCAAGACCCGCATTCTCGACGCCCTGGCGACCCTGGCATTTGACTACCCGCGCCGCGCCGACTTCTTCACCGGCGAGCTGGAAGCCTTCCTGGTGATGACCCGGGATGAGGGGATGGACCCCACCGAACCCAAGGGCTCCTATGCCGGGGCCATGGGCTACGGCCAGTTCATGCCGTCGAGTTTTCGCAACTACGCGGTGGACTTCAACGGCAACGGCCACACCAACCTGTGGGATCCGGTGGATGCCATCGGCAGCGTGGCCAACTACTTCAAGGCCCACGGCTGGGAGAAAGGGCAGCCGGTGGCAGTACGCGGCCAGGGACAGCTGCCGGGCTATGAGCACGGCTTCCAGACCCGCTACCCGGTGGCCACCCTGCGCGGTGCCGGGCTGGCTCCCACCGGCTCCCTTGGCAATCACAAGGAGGCGAGCCTGCTGCGTCTGGATGTCGGCACCGGTTACCAGTACTGGTACGGCTTGCCGAACTTCTACGCCATCACCCGCTACAACCACAGCACCCACTACGCCATGGCGGTATGGCAGCTTGGCCTTGCCGTCAGGGATGCCAGAGGCGGCTACTGAGCCAGCCTCAATGCCAACGAAAACGGGCCCGATGGGCCCGTTTTGCTATTCGTTTTCCAGCAACCAGCGCTTGAGCAGGGCCGCCAGCTGCTCCTGTTCGGCCAGGCTCAATGGGGCCAGCAGGCGACGCTCGTTTGCCACGTGCTGCTCCACCGCATGGTCAACCAGCTCCCGCCCCGGCTCCGTCAGGCAGACCAGCAGGCTGCGCCTGTCATCGGGGGAGGCTTCACGTCTTATCAGGCCACGCTGCTCCAGCTTGTCGAGCCGGGCCGTCATGGCCCCTGAACTCAGCATGGCGGACTGGTAGAGCGCGGTCGGGGTCAGCGGCTCGCCGGCCCGACGCAGGGTCGCCAGGATATCGAAATCAGACCCCAGCAGACCGCACTCCTTGAGGGTCTCGCTCACTTCGCGCCCGGCGATCGCCGCCATGCGCGCCACCCGCCCCAGCACCCCCATGGGGGTGCAGTCGAGGTCCGGGCGCTGCCGGGCCCACTGGGCCAGCAGCTGATCTACATGATCACTCTCCATTGGGGCTCCATTATCTTTACATGAAGATACTTGATAATAAACCAACTCGCGACCAATGTATCTTTACTTGAAGATACTTTGTTGCGAGATAACCATGCCACTGCTGATCGCCCTGCTCGCCCCCCTGCTCTGGGGCAGCACCTATGCCGTCGTCAGTCTCTACCTGACCGACTACTCCCCCTACTGGGTGGCCGTGTGGCGCGCCCTCCCCGCCGGGGTGCTGCTGCTGTTGCTCCATCCCCGCAGGCCGCCTCTCGTCTGGAGCAGGCAGTTCCTGCTGGCGTTTTGCAACATCACCGCCTTCTTCGCCCTGCTGTTCGTGGCGGCGTTTCGCCTGCCCGGCGCCGTGGCGGGTACGTTGGGAGCGACGCTGCCCCTCATCCTGATGGGGCTGGCCTGGCTGCAAGACGGTGTCAGACCGACGATCAAGTGGCTGTTGCTGGGGGTGATGGGGCTCGTCGGGGTGCTCTTGCTGCTCAATCCCTCTGCCAATCTGGATCCCGTCGGCGTGGCGTGCGCCCTGCTCGCCACCCTGCTCATCGGCCAGTCGAGCCGCTGGATGCAACGCTGGCCGGTGGACGATCTGCTGGCCCTGACCGCCTGGCAGCTGCTGCTGGGCGGCCTGATGCTGATCCCGCTGGCCTGGTGGCTGGCCGGCCCCATGCCCCTGCCCCGGGCTGACGCCACTCCCGGGCTTATCTGGCTGGTGATCCTCAATACGGCTCTGGCCTACTGGGCCTGGCTCTGGGGACTCAAACGCCATGGCCCGGAGGTGATGGGGATGCTGGCCCTCACCAACCCCATGGTGGCGGTCTCCTGCGGTGTGCTGATGGTGGGAGAAACCCTGGATGGCCGTCAGTGGCTCGGCATCGGCATCATCCTGCTCTCTCTCTTCCTGATGAAGCTGCCGGCCCGCTCCTTCCTCAAGCGCTGGCAGAACCGCAAGGCCGCCACCGGCAGCGTCGACAACGGCTGATCCGCAGTCAACCCGACACAAAAAGAAGAGGAGCCACCAGGGCTCCTCTTTCACATGGGTTGTTGCCGTAAGGGTCAGACGCCGGCCTTGGCCAGGGCGGCGGAGACAATCTGCTGGGCTTCCTGCTGGATGAGGTCCAGGTGCGCCTCCCCCTTGAAACTCTCCATGTAGATCTTGTAGATGGACTCGGTACCGGAGGGGCGCGCCGCGAACCAGCCGTTCTCGGTCACCACTTTCAGGCCGCCGATGGCGGCATCGTTGCCCGGCGCCTTGGTCAGCTTGGCGAGGATGGGCTCGCCAGCCAGGGTGGAGGCTTCCACCAGGGCCGGATCCAGCTTGGAGAGCACCGCCTTCTGGGCGCTGTTGGCCGGGGCATCGATGCGGCGGTAGCTGGAGCGGCCGAATCTGGCTTCGAGCGCATCGTAGTGGGCCTGGGGATCCTTGCCGGTCACCGCCAGGATCTCGGCCGCCAGCAGCGCCAGGATGAAGCCATCCTTGTCGGTGGTCCAGACGGTACCGTCCTTGCGCAGGAAGGAGGCACCCGCGCTCTCCTCGCCGCCAAAGCCGAACTCGCCGCTGTAGAGACCGTCCACGAACCACTTGAAGCCGACCGGCACCTCTTTGAGGGTGCGACCGATCTCGCCGGCTACCCGGTCGATCATGGAAGAGGAGACCAGCGTCTTGCCGACGGCCGCCCCCTTGGGCCAGCCGGTTCTGTGGGTGAACAGATACTGGATCGCCACCGCCAGATAGTGGTTCGGATTCATCAGGCCCGCCTTGGTGACGATGCCGTGACGGTCGTAGTCAGGGTCATTGCCAAGGGCGATGTCGAACTTGTCTTTCAGGGCAATCAGGCTCGCCATGGCGAACGGGCTGGAACAGTCCATCCGGATCTTGCCGTCTTTGTCCAGGGTCATGAAGGAGAAGGTCGGGTCGACCTTGTAGTTCACCACCTCGATGTCCAGACCGTAGCGCCTGGCGATGACGTCCCAGTAGGCGACGCCGGAGCCACCCAGCGGATCCACGCCTATCTTGATGCCAGCCTGCTTGATGGCGGCCAGATCCAGCACGTTCTCGAGATCATCCACATAAGGGGTGACATAGTCGTGTTCCACCACGAACGGGCTCTTGAGAGCCTCGGCAAACGGCATCCGCTTCACACCGGCCAGGCCCGCTTCCAGGATCGCGTTGGCGCGGTCTTCCACCCACTTGGTGATCTCGCCTTCGGCAGGACCGCCGTGGGGCGGGTTGTATTTGAAGCCACCATCTTCCGGCGGGTTGTGGGACGGGGTGATCACCACGCCGTCCGCCTGGGCCACGGGTTTGCCTGCGTTGTGGCGCAGGATGGCATGGGAGATGACCGGGGTCGGCGTGAAGCCGAGGCCGGCCTGAATGCGGGTCTCAACACCGTTGGCCGCCAGCACTTCCACCGCGCTGGCAAAGGCGGATTCGGACAGGGCATGGGTATCCATGCCGACGAACAGCGGCCCCGTGATACCGGCCTGCTGGCGGTACTCCACCAGCGCCTGGGTCACCGCCAGAATGTGGGATTCGGTGAAGGCGCTGTGCAGGGCGCTGCCGCGGTGACCGGAGGTGCCGAAGGCGACCCGCTGCTCAGGGCGGCTCATGTCCGGCTTGTTGAGGTAGTAGGCGCTGACCAGACGGGGAATGTTGGTCAGATCGCAAAGACGAGCCGGCTGACCGGCGTGGGAATGCTGTGCCATGGCGTTTTCCTTGAGCTGAGCCTTGCCCGGCAAGGCCTGAAGTCATTGATGGGTTAAACGGCGCCGCACACCCGAGCCGTCAGATCCTCGTCATAACCCATGCTGTTCATGAGCTGGGCCACCATGTTCTGCTTGCGGCTGGTATTGGTATTGGTGATCACCCAGAACGGGGTCTCCGGTACCGGCTTGGGCTTGGTGGTGCTGCCACTGGCACGCAGCGCTTCCGGGTCACGGGAGAAATAGACGCGCTTGCGCCCTTTTATCTCGGTCGCCTGGGTGAAGCCTTCCGGGTTGTCCCGATAGAGGGTGCTCAATACCAGCATGAAGCGGTTGATGGACTTCTCTTCTTTCTGAAGCTCGCCGGAATCCAGCAGTGCCTCCAGCCCCATGGTATCGGCCACGGGTTGCGGTTGCATCGCAGGCGCGGCCGCCACGGTTGCCGTGCCAGCCTGGGCGGGTTGCTCCAGCAGGCGACGCAGGATATCGGACGCACTCTCGCCGATGTGCCGGGTCTGGCTCGCGATAAAGAAGTAGAGATCGTCATCAAGCTCGATGGTTTTCATAGGGATGCGCTGGACTCGTCGAAATTCGGATGCGGCGATTATACATAGGCAGACCCGGCAGCCCAAGCAAGGGGCGGACAGATGTGCATGAATCTCCTTGAGAATACGGCATAATGACGGGCCAAGTGTGTGATCCCCCGCACTGATAGCCGATCCCGGGGAGATATTTTTGAAAAAAAACCACAAAAAAATCCCCCACCAGGAATGAAATCCTTTTCTTTCAGTGTGTTAAAAAATTATGGCGATAGAGCCCACGACCGATAAGGTGTCATTTTGCAACAATACCCACGATTGAACTTCAAGGATCAGGGCGAAGGCCCGACTGTCGTGCTGATCCATGGCCTCTTTGGCAGCCTGGACAACCTCGGCCTGCTGGCACGCCCCCTCAGCGAACAATACCGGGTCATCAGCGTCGATCTGCGCAATCACGGCGCCTCCTTTCACTCGGACGAGATGAGCTACCCGGCCCAGGCGGAGGACATCCTGGCCTTGCTGGACCATCTTGGACTTGAACAGGTGGCCCTGGTGGGTCACTCCATGGGGGGCAAGGTCGCCATGCAGGTCGCCAAGCAGGCCCCTCACAGGGTCAGCAAGCTGGTAGTGGCGGACATCGCCCCGGTGGCCTATCCCCACGCCCGCCACAAGAACGTGTTTGCCGGGCTCAATGCCACGCTGGCCACGCCCCCCCAGAGCCGCAGCGAGGCGGAAGCCATGCTGGCCGAGCACATCGAGATCGCCGGGGTGCGCCAGTTCCTGCTCAAATCCTTCGCCAAAGGGGAGTCTGGATGGGGGTGGCGTTTCAACGTGCCGGCCCTTGAGCGCAACTACGCCAACATCATGGGCTGGCCCGACGATGAACGCCGCTTCGAAGGCGCGACACTCTTCATCAAAGGGGGAGACTCCGACTATATGCTGCCCGAATACACCGGGGCCGCGATGGCTCAGTTCCCGGCCGCCAAGGCCCGCGTCATCGCCGGCACGGGTCACTGGCTGCACGCGGAAAAGCCGGTTTTGTTCAACAAACTGGTTGTGGATTTCCTGTCGACAGGCGGTTAACAGTTTCAAATCCTTTGTGATATAGTGCGCCCGTCTTAAGGAGTGCGCGCAATCCATGCTGAGTGAACACATCGATCTCATCGAGAGTCTGGGCCTGAAACTGTTCTTCGTGGCCATCTTCCTGCTGATTGGTCTGGCCATTCAGGACGTGCTCAAACGGGGCAATGTGCCCCGCTTCGGCCGCTTCATCGTCTGGCTGGTGCTGTTTCTGGGTTGCGCGGGTTTTGTCGCCAAGGGGCTGATCGAAATGGGCTGGGAAGGCTCAGGGATCGGCTAACTACTTTTCATCTGTGATGTATGGCCAAACAGCAAACTGATCGAACAACACTGGATCTGTTCGCAACTGAGAAGCGCCCCGGCAGGCCAAAGACCAATCCACTCCCCCGCGAGACCCAGCTCAAGATCAACAAGCGCAACCAGCTCAAGCGCGATCGTGAGAACGGGCTGAAACGGGTCGAGTTAAAGGTGGAAGCCGAGTTGCTGGAGCGCCTGAACCAACTTGCGCTGCAACAGAACGTCAGCCGAGCCGAGCTGATCCAATCTATCCTGAAGCAACAGATCGAGTCTGCTCATGCAGCAGGCATCGCAATCTGAACCGTCAAGCATCAACACCAGATACGGGTAACGAAACACTATGGCTAGTGTAGGTCTGTTTTTCGGCAGTGATACCGGTAATACCGAAGCTGTCGCCAAGATGATCCAGAAAGAACTGGGCAAACAACTGATTGAAGTCCGTGACATTGCCAAGAGCAGCAAGGCCGACATCGACAGCTTCGATCTGCTGATGTTCGGCATCCCGACTTGGTACTACGGCGAAGCCCAGGCCGATTGGGACGACTTCTTCCCCGAACTCGAAGAGATCGACTTCAACAACAAGCTGGTGGCCATCTTCGGATGCGGCGATCAGGAAGACTATGCCGAGTACTTCCTCGACGCCATGGGCACCCTGCGTGACATCGTCGAAGCCAAGGGCGCCATCATCATCGGCCACTGGCCGACCGCGAGCTACGAGTTCGAAGCCTCCAAGGCGCTCGTGGATGACAAGCACTTCGTGGGCCTGGGCATCGACGAAGATCGCCAACCCGAGCTGACTGCAGAGCGCGTCAAGGGCTGGTGCAAACAGCTGCACGAAGAGATGTGCCTGGGCGAGCTGGAGTGATCTGATCTCCCTCCCTCTTCATGCAACAAGGGCCCCGACGGGGCCCTTGTTGCATCTGCAGCAGGCATTCAGCCCCCCCTGTGCTGGGGCTTGGATCTGACATAGAGGGTGCGCTTCACCTGGGCCACCAGCTCGCCCTGGCCATCCTGCACCTGCACCTCGAACTCGGGAAAGTGCTTCTCCCCCCCCTCGGTCGCCGCCACGATCGATGCCAGCTTGGCGTCGCTCAGGGTGAACTCCGCCACCAGTTTGCCCTTGCCCGGCTTGATGAAATTGATGCTGCCCGCCTTGTCCCACACGTAGTAGCGGTTCTTGAAATATCCCATCAGCATCAACGGGTAGATGGGATCCGTCATGGCGAACATGCTGCCACCAAACTGGGTCCGGTTGGCATTCTTGTTCCACCAGCGGGACTTGAGAGTGACCCGGCAGAAGCGGAAATCGGGGCTCAGGGTTTCTATCTTGATGCCTGCACCCCAGAAGGGGGGCCAGGCGTTGAGGGCGCAGCGCACCCAGGCGGCATTGCCGAAAAGCCAATCCATGGATCTCATCCGACCAGACTATAAAGAAGTCACATAGTATCAACATTCTCTGGTCGAGCAAGCGGGCCTGAATATTCCCATGACGGGCTTGATGAGCTAAAGCCCTTGAATTGCTGGGTTTATTTTTAACTTGGCTACGACCTATAATGACAGGCCAAGCGAGTTCGTGGTTGCCATTACAGCGGCAGTCAATCAGAATAACCACACCTTCGAGAATGCGAATAAATAGAAATGGCAGACAACAACCAAGCGTTAAAAAAGGCCGGGCTCAAGATCACCTTGCCCCGTGTCAAGATCCTGGAAATCCTGCAACAGCCGGACTGCCAGCACACCAGTGCGGAAGATCTGTACAAACGGCTGATCGATCAGGGCGAGGAGATTGGTCTCGCTACCGTTTATCGCGTTCTCAACCAGTTTGATGATGCCGGTATCGTCACGCGTCACCATTTCGAAGGGGGCAAGTCGGTGTTCGAGCTGGCCACCCAGGAGCACCACGACCACCTGGTCTGCCTCGACTGCGGCAAGGTGATCGAGTTCTCCGACGAGGTGATCGAACAGCGCCAGCGCGACATCGCCAAGGCGCACAACATCCGCCTGACCAACCACAGCCTTTACCTGTATGGCCACTGCGCCAACGGTGACTGCAAGCACGACGATTGATTCGGCCGGGTCGGCACAATAAAAAAGTCAGCATGATGCTGGCTTTTTTATGTCCGCAATCCGGACCAGAAGCGGCAGGGTTTCCCCTGCCCTCTTCTATCAGGCCTCGGCCTTGCCCCAGACGTCACGCAGGGCCACGGTGCGGTTGAACACCAGGCGCTCGGCGCTGGAGAGCTTGTTGTCGGCGCAGAAGTAACCTTCACGCTCGAACTGGTAGGCAAACTCCGGCTTGGCATCCTTCAGGGAAGCTTCCACCCGGGCCCCTTCGATGATCACCAGGGATTCCGGATTCAGAGCCGCTTCGAAGTCATCCTCGGCGCCCGGGTTCGGCACCTTGAACAGACGGTCGTAGAGACGCACTTCGGCCGGCAGGGAGTGAGTGGCGCTGACCCAGTGGATCACCCCTTTCACCTTGCGGCCGTCCGCCGGATCCTTGCCCAGGGTCTCGGGGTCGTAAGAGCAGTAGATGCAGGTGACCTTGCCGTCCGCATCCTTCTCGACCCGCTCGGCCTTGATGACGTAGGCGTTGCGCAGGCGCACTTCCTTGCCCAGCACCAGCCGCTTGAACTGCTTGTTGGCTTCCTCTTTGAAGTCCGCCTCGTCGATGAAGATTTCGCGGGAGAAATGCAGCTCACGGGTCCCCATCTCCGGCTTGTTCGGGTGCGCTGGCGCCGTCAGCACCTCGTCCGCCGCCAGGTTCTCGATCACCACCTTCACCGGGTGCAGCACGGCCATGGCGCGCGGGGCGTTCTCGTTGAGATCGTCGCGGATGCAGGCTTCCAGCATGCTCATCTCAACGATGTTGTCCTGCTTGGTCACACCGATGCGCTTGCAGAACTCGCGGATGGAGGCCGGGGTGTAACCACGGCGGCGCAGACCGGAGACGGTCAGCATGCGCGGATCGTCCCAGCCGTTCACGTGCCCCTCGGTCACCAGCAGGTTCAGCTTGCGCTTGGACATGACGGTGTATTCGAGGTTCAGACGGGAAAACTCGTACTGACGGGGGTGACAGTCGATGCTGATGTTGTCCAGCACCCAGTCATACAGGCGACGGTTGTCCTGGAACTCCAGGGTACACAGGGAGTGGGTGATCCCCTCCAGGGCGTCCGAGATGCAGTGGGTGAAGTCATACATCGGGTAGATGCACCACTCGTCACCGGTCTGGTGGTGGTGGGCAAACTTGATGCGATAGATGACGGGATCGCGCATCACCATGAAGGGGGATGCCATGTCGATCTTGGCGCGCAGGCAGGCGCTCCCTTCGGCCATCTCACCGTTCTTCATCTTGGCGAACAGGGCCAGGTTTTCTTCCACGCTGCGATCGCGGAACGGGCTGTTCTTGCCAGGGGCGGTCAGCGTGCCGCGGTATTCGCGCATCTGCTCCGGGGAGAGCTCGTCCACATAGGCCAGTCCCTTCTCGATGAGCTCGATGGCATAGCCGTGCAGCTTGTGGAAATAGTCGGAGGAGTAGCAGATCTCGCCGCTCCACTGGAAGCCCAGCCACTGGACGTCCTGCTTGATGGACTCCACGAACTCGATGTCTTCCTTCGCCGGGTTGGTGTCATCGAAACGCAGGTTGCACTGACCCTGATAGTCGCGGGCGATGCCGAAGTTCAGGCAGATGGATTTGGCGTGGCCGATATGGAGATAACCGTTCGGCTCCGGCGGGAAACGGGTATGCACGCTGCTGTGCTTACCGCTGGCCAGATCTTCATCAATGATCTGACGAATAAAGTTAGTTGGGCTGTTCGCCTGACTCATGGCTCACCTCAAAAATGCGTCACTGGCGGATGTTGTGCCGGCTGGCACCCTCATACCCCCGCCGTCAAGCCGGGTATGATCCCTCATTACGCGCCCTGCCTCAACCTGAATTTGGCCAATTCGGGTCATTGGCGCACCAAAAACGGCGAAACGGGAGAAATTGCAGAGATCCTGGTCAAAAAAAGCCCCGCACGGGGCGGGGTCTCAAGTGATGAAAAACAGACAAAACACACACAACAAAGGTTCACACGCAGAGTCAACCTTTCCCAAACCCGATGGCCATCGACCTTGGGAAAGGCGGGTCTTGCGACCCACCTTGCGTTATGGATTGAGAGCTATCAGTTCAGCTCGGTGACGCGGCTGGTACGCTTGCCATCGAAGCTGGTGGTACGCAGGTAGACCTTGCCATCCACGGTCGGCTTGGCGGCAGCGTCGTAGGCGCTCCAGCTCTTGCCATCCAGGCTGTACTGGATGGGCAGACCCGGCAGATCCACGTTCGCTTCCAGCACGCCGTTCACCACCTTGGCGCCCGGTACGGAGAGGCGGTATTCCACCCCGGCCTGGTCCAGTTTCGGCAGTACGCGCTGACCCAGCACGTTGGCAAACTGGTTCCACTCCTTGTTCAGGGTGGCCTTGTTCACGTGCTTGGTGGTGCCGGAGAACTCGCGACCCTTCACGTAATCGAGCTCGAAGCCGCCCTTGTGCCAGGCGCGCTCGGCCACGGAGAAGATGCGCGGATAGACCATGTATTCGTACTGGGCATCGGTGCGCACGGTTTCACTCCATTGCTGACCGGAGATCCCCTTGAACTTGACCGGATCCTGGTCACCCTTGGCCACGAAGGCGTTGCCGTCGCGGTCAACCGAGGTCTCGGCGTTCTGCGGCAGGTTTTCCGGGGCGAAGGCGAACACCTTGCGGGTGTCGTTGAAGCGGGTTGCCCAGTAGTAGCCGCGCTCGGCAGGGTGTACCTCGTTCGGGAAGTCGAAGTAGAGGTAATCCGGGTTGGAGAGCACCACGTCATAGCCCTTGTGCGCCCACTTCATCGCCTCGTTGAAACCACCCCAGTAGAGGGTTTCCCAGAAGTTGACCCGGGTCTTGTCGGTGGCGAATACGCTGGCATCCGTGGCGTACTTCAGGCCATCTTCCCACGCCTGCAGGGTGGAGAAGCCGTGGCCCTTGACCATCTCGCTCACTTCCTTGGCAAAGTAGACCGGCAGCTCGGCCACGTCCTTGATCTTGCCATCGTCGATCATCTTCTGGCACATGGGGGACTTGCCGAACGGCTTGTCCTGCTTGCTGGAGTCGACATTGCCCTTCCAGGCCACCAGATCTTCTTTCTTGGTGACGGCCGGATCCTGGTAACCACCGCCCTGCATGATGTTCTTCGCCTCGTCACCACCGTAGTGCCAGGCGGTCAGCGGCTGGCCGGCGGCCTGGTGCATCTGGGCCACTTCGTCCATCACCTTGGCAACGAAGGTGGCGGCACCCGGCTGGCAGGGGTTGATGAAGGACATCTTGTCGTAGAACTGCACCGAGGTGACGTTGGAGGTATCGGCCGGGTCAGTCAGACGGAACTGGTTGGCCTCGGCTTCTTTGCCCTCGCTCATCAGACGCTTGTAGCGTGCCTCCATGGAGACCACGGCGGCACGGGCGTGGGCCGGCATGTTGATCTCGGGGATCACGGTCACACCGCGGGCCTTGGCATAGCGTACCAGGTCGATGTAGTCCGCCTTGCTGTAGAAACCGGAGCCCTGGTTGTCGCTGGTGGGGCCGGAGCCGAGCTGCGGCATCAGGCACTGGGTCTCGGAGAGATCGTGGCAACGCTGGCTGCCGACGTCGGTCAGCTCCGGCAGGCCCGGGATCTCCAGACGCCAGCCTTCATCGTTGGTCAGCCCCAGGTGCAGCACGTTGAGCTTCATGGCGGACATTTGATCCACCAGCTTCTTCATGGTCTCCGGGCTTCTGAAGTGACGGGCCACGTCGGTCTGCATGCCGCGGTATTCAAAGCGCGGCGCATCCTCGACGCTCATCTGGCTCACCAGCTTGTCGTCAACCCCCAGCAGGGAGATCAGAGACTGGGCGCCCCAGAAGGCGCCGTCAACGTCGTGCCCCTGGATGACGGTGCCCTTCTTGCCGATGGTCATGTCGTAGCCTTCGGCCTGCTTGAGCTTGCTGCCGAGCTTGATGGTGACCGGGTAGCCGGTGTCGGAGAGGGTAACACCCAGCTTGGTCAGTTGCGCCTTCAGGGCCTCGGCGCGATCGCTCGGCAGGTCAAGGGCATTGAGCTTGATGGTGGAGAAGTCGACTTGCGGGCCGGCCTTGACCACCTGCTTCATCGGGCTTGGCAGGATGCGGTCGTCAATCTTGCCGGCAGGCAGCAGGGTACTGGTCTGGTTGGCGGCGAAACGGGTCTCGCTGTTCATCAGGGTGTTGTTGTCATCCTTGGTGCGCTTCCAGCCATCGGCCGGCATCGGCTTCTCGTAGGTGCTGGCATCGTCGATGTTGCTCATGCTGGCCAGCACTTTCGGCTCGGCCCCTTCACTGGCGACATACCAGTTCGGCATGATGTCAGATTCGAACAATACCCAGTATTCCACCACCAGGGGCACCTCGACCGTGGCGTCCTTGGCAAAGCCCTGGAACTTCTCGGTCGGCGTCAAACGATAGAGGTCGCCGGTCAGGTGGGTGATGGTGAACTGGTCGTTGTCCACCCGCTGGATGCGGCGGATGGAGGAGACATAGATGCTCCAGTCCTTGGAGGTGACGTCGGCACCGGTATTGGTCAGGTGCAGCTTGGCAACGCCGCAGCTCGCCCACTCGGAGCCCAGCGCCTGGCAATCAAGACCGGCGCCGGCACCGTCATTGGTGACGACTTCGTACTTGACGACGAGGTTGCTGGCGAGGGCGTCGACCACCGCTTGCCTGGCAGCATCGGCTGCAAGTGCGGGACCGGCGAAAACGGTAGACATGGCAATGGCTAACAGAGAATGTTTCAAGTTCATAACTGCTGCTCTCATTTGAAGTAAAGGTTGGATTTTCTTGGCTTTTTTTATATGGGGCCCCGAGGCGGGGCCCTTAGTTATGTCAACAATGGACTTAGACTTGAGGTGAGCGAGTCGCTCGATTAACGCAGGGCTTTCATCTCACCGGCGATGATCTCGGCCAATGGGCCCAGAATCACCTGCAGGTTCTGCTCACCGAGCTTGACCACACCGGCCGCGCCCAGGGCTTTGAGCTTGCGCTCGTCAACGATGCTGCGGTCTTTCAGGGTCAGACGCAGACGGGTGATGCAGGCGTCGATGGTCACCAGGTTCTCCTGACCACCCAGCACTTCCAGATACTGCTTGGCCAGCTCGGTGCGGTCGGTGGTTTGAGCCTGTACCGGCACGGCTTCGTCATCTTCACGACCCGGGGTTTTCAGGTTGAACTTGGCGATCACGGCGCGGAAGACCACGTAGTAGAGGCCGAAGAAGACCAGACCCTGTACCAGCAGCATGTACCACTGGGTCGCCAGCGGGTTGCGGCTGGAGAGCACCATATCCACCAGACCGGCGCTGAAGCCGAAACCGGCGATCCAGTGCATGGAGGCTGCGATGAACACGGAGATACCGGTCAGCAGGGCGTGGATGACGTACAGTACCGGCGCCACGAACATGAAGGAGAACTCGAGCGGCTCGGTCACCCCGGTGAAGAAGGCGGCAAAGGCGGCAGCGATCATGATGGACGCAACCTTCTCTTTGTTCTCTTTCTTCGCGCTGTGGTAGATGGCCAGTGCGGCACCCGGCAGACCGAACATCATGATGGGGAAGAAGCCGGCCTGGTACATGCCGGTCACGCCCACGACAGCCTTGCCGGCGTCGATGGAGGACTGGCCACCCAGGAAGTTCGGGATGTCGTTGATGCCGGCCACGTCGAACCAGAACACGGAGTTCAGGGCGTGGTGCAGACCGACCGGGATCAGCAGACGGTTGAAGAAGGCGTAGATGCCGGCACCGGTGGAGCCCATGCTGACGATGGATTCACCGAAGCTCACCAGGCCACCGTAGATGACCGGCCAGACGGCCATCAGGATGAAGGAGACGACGATCATCACCACGGAGGTCACGATCGGCACCAGACGACGACCGGAGAAGAAAGCCAGCGCCTTGTGCAGCTCCACGCTGCTGAAGCGGTTGTAGAGCTCGGCAGCGATGACACCACACAGGATGCCGACGAACTGGTTGCTGATCTTGGCAAAGGCTGCCGGCACCTGGTCGGCCGGGATACCCTTGATCTGGGCCACGGCGCCCGGGCTCAGCAGGGTGGTGACCACCAGGAAGCCGACCAGACCGGCCAGCGCGGCGGAACCGTCTTTATCCTTGGACATGCCGTAAGCGACGCCGACGGCGAACAGAATGGGCATACTGTCGATGATGGCGGCGCCCGCCTTGATCAGAAACGCAGCCAGAGGGCTTCCGCCACCCCAACCGTTCGGGTCAATCCAGTAGCCCATCCCCATCAGGATCGCGGCGGCAGGCAATACCGCTACCGGCACCATCAGGGCACGGCCGATCTTTTGCAAATAACCGAGAATGTTCACGGTTCCTCTCCTTAGTTGGTGTTTTTCTAGAAATTAAGTGCTTATCACGTTCGACGCATAAGCCATCAAGGCTTGATTGGCAGTCTATGTGTTTTATTTCGCTGCGCAAATTAATAAACCAGCTTTCGTGATCATTATCACTCAACAGAGATAAAGGTAGCCGATAGATGTGGCTTAGTTCGCAATCTTTATTTACGCTATAAAACAACTTGAATCCGTGTCTGGTCCCTTGCCGTCACTCCCTGTGCGGCAACCGTACTGAGGTATATAGAATGCGCCTGATCCCGTTGAAGTCTGCCAGCCAGGTGGGTCTCTGGTCTGCCCGTTACATCGTTGACCGCATCAATGCGTTCAAACCCACTGCCGAGCGCCCCTTCGTGCTGGGTCTGCCCACTGGCGGCACCCCGCTCAACACCTACAAGCGCCTGATTGAGCTGCATAAAGCCGGCGAGGTGAGCTTCCAGAACGTGGTCACCTTCAACATGGACGAGTATGTGGGGCTGCCCAAGGAACATCCGGAGAGCTACCACAGCTTCATGCACAACAACTTCTTCAATCACGTGGACATTCGCCCGGAAAACATCAACATCCTCAATGGCAACGCCGAGGATCTGGTGGCCGAGTGCCAGCGCTACGAAGACAAGATCAAGTCCTACGGCAAAATCCACCTGTTCATGGGCGGCGTCGGCAACGACGGTCACATCGCCTTCAACGAACCGGCCTCTTCCCTGGCTTCCCGTACCCGGGTCAAGACCCTGACCGAAGACACCCGCATCGCCAACTCCCGCTTCTTTGGCGACGACATGGAGCAGGTGCCCAAGCTGGCCCTGACCGTGGGTGTCGGCACCCTGATGGACGCCGAAGAGATCCTGATCCTGGTGGTCGGTCACGCCAAGGCCCAGGCCCTGCAGGCCACCGTGGAGGGCAGCGTCAACCACATGTGGACCATCTCCACCCTGCAACTGCATCCGAAAGGCATCGTCGTGTGCGACGAGCCCTCTACCATGGAGTTGAAGGTCAAGACGGTGCGCTACTTCCAGCAACTGGAAGCCGACAATATCAAGCACCTCTGAGGAGCTCCCATGTACGCTCTGACTAATTGCACTCTCTACACCGGCAGCTGCGTGCTGACCGGTTATGGCGTGGTCATCGATGGCGACAAGATTGTCGCCATCTCCCGCCAGGCAGAACTGCCCGCCGGCATCGAGCAGATTGACCTCCAGGGCGCCAACCTCAGCGCCGGCTTCATCGACGTCCAGCTCAACGGCTGCGGTGGCGTCATGTTCAACGGTCACATCACCACGGACACCCTGGCCACCATGCAGGCGGCCAACCTGAAATCCGGGACAACCAGCTTCCTGCCGACCCTGATCACCAGCCCGGATGCGGACATGAAGCAGGCCGTCGCCGTCACCCGCGACTACATGGCCGCCCACCCCAACGAGGTGCTTGGCGTCCATCTGGAAGGGCCCTACACCAACCTCAAGCGCAAGGGGATCCACCCGGCCGAACAGATCCGCCAGCCCGCCGACGAGATGATCGACTTCTTCTGCGACAACGCGGACGCCATCGCCAAGATCACCCTGGCGCCAGAGCGCAACAAGCCCGAGCACATCCGCCGTCTGGTGGAGGCCGGCATCCTGGTCTCCGCCGGCCACACCGCCGCCAACTACGATCAGGCCATGGCGGGCTTTGACAACGGCATGCGCTTTGCCACCCACCTCTACAACGCCATGACCCCGACCCTGAATGGTCGCGAGCCCGGCGTGGTCGGTGCCATCTACGATCGCAAGGATGTCTATGCGGGCATCATCGTCGACGGCCACCACGTACACTGGGCCAACGTGCGCCTAGCGCACAGGATGCTGGGGGAGCGGCTGGTGCTGGTCACCGATGCCACCGCGGCGGCGGGCGCACCGGAAGGCTTTGAGAAATTTGATTTTTGCGGCGCAACCGTCTATTTCCGCGATGGTAAGTGCGTCGATGAGAATGGTACACTCGGCGGCTCCGCCCTCACCATGATCGAAGGGGTGGAAAATCTGGTCAAACAGGTCGGATTGCCGCTCGACGAAGCACTGAGAATGGCCACCCTTTACCCCGCTCGCGCCATTGGATGGGACTCGCGTCTCGGTAGTATCCAGGTCGGAAAAATTGCCAACCTCACCGTCTTTGATCAGGCCTTCGCGGTCTGCGGGACCGTGGTTAACGGACACTACACAACACAGTGACACTATGACTGGCGGACAAATAGCAAACGTAGATCTTATCAAGCAGGTAAACAGTGCGGTCGTCTATCGCCTCATTGACCTGCAGGGGCCCATCTCGCGGGTCAAAATTGCCGAGTTGAGTCAGCTGGCCCCGGCCAGCGTGACCAAGATAACCCGGCAACTGATCGAGCACGGCCTCATCAGGGAAACCTCGCCGCAAGCCTCCACCGGCGGGCGCCGCGCCATCTCCCTGACCACCATCAAGCATCGCTTCCAGTTTGTGTCCGCCAAGCTGGGTCGCGGCTACCTGCAGCTCTCCCTGTATGACCTCGACGGCAAGGAGCTCGATCAGCACATCACCCAGGTGACCGAGATCGAGCAGCAACCCGTGGTGGACATGCTGCTGCGGGAGATTGGCGCCTTCATCGACGCCAATCAGGATCGCAGCCGCAACCTCATCAGCATCGCGCTGACCATGCCGGGTCTGGTCAACCCGGAATCCGGCATGGTCATCTACACCCCCACCTACCAGATCCGCAACCTGGGGCTCGCCAAGCTCCTGGAGCACCACTTCAACCTCCCCTGCTACGTGGGCAACGACACCCGTTCGCTGGCGCTGGCCGAACACTTCTTCGGCGAGTCCCGCGACTGCATGGACTCCATCCTGGTGAGTGTCCACCAGGGGACGGGCTCGGGCATCATCACCAAGGGCAAGGTGTTTCTCGGCCAGAACCGCAACGTCGGTGAAATAGGCCACATCCAGGTCGAACCTCTTGGCAAGCGCTGCCACTGCGGCAACTTCGGCTGCCTCGAGACCATCGCCTCCAACGAGGCCATCGTCGACAAGGTGAAGGAGCTCATCAGCCGCGGTCACCTGAGTTCGTTGCAAGAGAAGCACATCACCATCCAGGAGGTGTGCAAGGCGGCGGTGGCCGGTGACGAGCTGGCCCGCAGCGTGATCGAGAACGTGGGGGAGCACCTGGGGCGCGCCATCGCCATCACGGTCAACCTGTTCAACCCCCAGAAGGTGCTCATCGCCGGTGAAATCACCGCCGCCGAAGAGATCCTGATCCCGGCCATCCGCCGCTGTGTCGAGCACCAGTCTCTGCCAAGTTTCCATCGCGGCCTGCCCATCGTGAAGGCGCGCTTCCAGAACCAGCCCACCATCGGCGGCTTCGCCCTGGTCAAGCGCTCCCTGCTGGAAGGGGATCTGCTGCAGATCATCATGGAGCAGAAGTAAGGTCCACCCCTTCGGATACGAAAACGGCAGCCAGTGGCTGCCGTTTTTTTATGGTCTGTTTTCGCCGGTTCACCCCGCCCGGCACGGTTTGAACAGATCCAGCTTGCCGTCATAGACCTGGGTCTGCACGTCCATGATACCGAGCATGGAGTGGAACAGGTTGTCGTGGGAGAAGCGCTTGCTGGCTGCCTCCTGTTGCAGGCAATCCAGATTGAGCTGACGGTCTGCCTGCAACTGGGGAGAGAACCAGGTCAGGAGCGGCACCCGGGTCTGATCGTCCGGTGCGAACTTGTAGGGGGTGCCGTGCAGATAGAGCCCCATGGCGCCGAGGGATTCGCCGTGATCCGACAGATAGACCAGCCCCACGTTGTACTGGCTCTCCAGGCTCTTGAGCTTGTCGATGAGCTGGGCCAGCACCTTGTCGGTGTAGCGGATGGTGTTGTCATAGGTGTTCACCAGCTCTTCGTTGCTGCAGTTCTCGATGTCGCTGCGCGGGCAGTCCGGCAGGAAGACGCGATCGGCGGCCGGGTAGCGGCGATAGTAGGTCGGACCGTGGCTGCCCATCAGGTGGAAGGCCACCAGCTTGCTGCCCTGCTTGCCCTGCATGTCAGCGATCTGCTGATCCAGCCCCTGCAACAGCACCTCGTCATGACAGGCATTGCCGGAGCAGTATGCGGGGAATGCCTTGGGCTCAATCTCGATGGTGGGGACGTTTTTGCACACCCCCTTGCAGCCGCCGTCGTTTTCCTTCCAGAGCACCGAGATCCCGGCATGTTGCAGCACGTCCAGCAAGCCGTCCTGGGACTGGGCCCTGGCCTCGTCATAGCCGCGCCGGGTCATGTTCGAGAACATGCAGGGCACGGAGAGCGCAGTAGCGGTGCCGCAGGAGCGCACGTTCCTGAACGAGACCATATTGGCCTCCTTCTCGGTGAAGCCGTTGGTCTCCTTCTTGTAGCCGTTGAGGGAGTAGTTCTGGCTGCGAGCCGTCTCCCCCACCACCAGGAACATCAGGGTCGGCTTCTCGTGCTGGCCGATCACCCTGGCATCGGTGCCGATCTGCTGGTAGGGAATGGGAGTGGCGAAGACCACATCCCGGGCGTACTTGTAGAGCCCGTGCACATAGTTGGCGGGCACTATCTCCTTGCCGAGGGACTTGTTGTTGCGCCCGACCGAGGCGTAATCCTGGTAATAGAGGGCGGCAGCCCCCATCAGAAACAGCAAGGAGAGCGCGATGGAACCGAGGCGCAGACCCAGCCCCTTGTACCAGGGACGGGGATACTCAATCTTCACCCACAACAGGACCAGCACCGGCAACAGGCCGGTCAGCAGGAACCAGAGCACCACGGAACCGTTGAGGTAGGAGCCCGCCTCCCCGCTGTTGGTCTCGATGATGTTCTGCATCATGCCCATGTCGAAGATCACCCCGTACTTGAGCATGGCGTAGCTGACGAGGGAGCCGGTCATGATGAGCAAGGCGAAGAAGGGCTTGAGCAGATAACGGAAAGTAAAGGGCAGGAACACCGCGTTGAGGGCCGCCACCAGTACCAGGGGAATGGAGAGGACAAACCCCGCCTTGACGTGTTCAAGGGCGCTGAGAATGCGATAAAAGTGCAGGAAAATGGGCCAGTTGAAGACCAGTGCAAACAGCAGCACCAGCAACAGATTGACCTTCATCACTCCCAGAGTGAGACGCATAGAGAGACTCCGACAAACCAGTGGAACTAACAACCTGCCAGCAGGCTTCGTGGTGACCATCCCGACACTCGGCCCTGAAAAACAGGACATGAGCCAGGGAGGTCCAGATACGGGGTCATCCTAGGACGGCAAACTTAAGCGAACATTAAGAGAAGAAATCGAACCACAAGGGGAGGTGCGCGGTCTGGCACATAAAAAAACGGCAGCCCGGGCTGCCGTTTTTGCGAAGGTGAACAAGGTGTCGCACCTGTGTGTTCGCGAACCTGAACAGGGTCGCGGCAATCTCGTCGGAGCCGGGGAAGAGGACCGTTGTGGTCGCCCTCCCCTTTGCCCTGAGGGATCACAGGGTCGCGGCGATCTCGTCGGAGATGGAGCCGTTGTGGTACACCTCCTGCACGTCGTCCAGATCTTCCAGCATGTCGATGAGGCGCATCAGCTTGGGCGCGGTCTCGGCATCCAGTTCCGCCTCGGTGGAGGGGATCATGGTCACTTCGGCGCTCTCGGGCTTGAAGCCGGCAGCTTCCAGACCGTCCAGCACGGTGCCGAAGTCGTTCGGGGTGGTGTAGACCTCGATGGTGCCATCTTCTTCGGTTACCACGTCGTCGGCACCGGCTTCCAGGGCGGCGTCCATCAGGGCGTCTTCATCGGCGCCCACGAAGGTCAGCACCCCCTTCTTGGTGAACAGATAGGCCACGGAGCCGTCGGTCCCCAGGTTGCCGCCGCACTTGCTGAAGGCGTGACGCACTTCGGCCACGGTACGGTTGCGGTTGTCGGTCAGGCACTCCACCATGACGGCGGAACCGGCCGGGCCGTACCCTTCGTACACGATGGTCTCGAGCTGCTCGCCGTCACCGCCGCCGGCCCCACGGGCGATGGCACGGTTGATGGTGTCACGGGTCATGTTGCTGGTCAGGGCTGCCGCCACCGCCGCACGCAGGCGCGGGTTGTTGGCAGGATCGGCATCACCCAGACGCGCGGAGGTGGTGATTTCGCGGATCAGCTTGGTGAAGATCTTGCCGCGCTTGGCGTCTTGCGCCGCCTTGCGGTGTTTGATGTTGGCCCATTTACTGTGACCTGCCATAGGGACTCTCCGTTATAGTTGGAAATTTCAGTAACACTGGTATCGACCAGGGGGAAACGGGAAAGGCCGCATCGCTGCGGCCTTTGTTGCCGATAACGGCTTATTCGTCACCCTTGACGGTGGTCGCAACCGCCAGCTCGCCCAGTTGGGCCGGGTTGGCAAAGCTCGGGGCGTCTGTCATCAGACAGGCGGCCGCTGTGGTTTTCGGGAAGGCGATGACATCCCGGATGTTGTCGGTGCCGGTCAGCAGCATGCTGAGGCGGTCCAGACCGAAGGCCAGGCCGGCGTGGGGCGGGGTGCCGTATTTCAGGGCATCCAGCAGGAAGCCGAACTTCAGGCGCTGCTCGTCCGGGGTGATCCCCAGGATGTCGAACACGGTGGACTGCATCTCGCTGTTGTGGATACGCACAGAACCGCCACCCACTTCGTAGCCGTTGATCACCATGTCGTAGGCGTTGGCGTAAGCGCCCACCGGGTTCGCTTTCAGCTCGGCCGGGCCCAGGTTGCTCGGGGCGGTGAAGGGGTGGTGCATGGCCGCCAGGCCGCCTTCGCCATCTTCCTCGAACATGGGGAAGTCGATGACCCACAGGGGCTTCCAGACGTTCTCCACCAGGCCCAGATCGCGGCCCACCTTCAGGCGCAGGGCGCCCATGGCGTCGCACACCACTTTCTTGGAGTCGGCGCCGAAGAAGATGATGTCGCCGTCCATCGCGCCGGTGCGGGCCAGGATCTCGCGCACGATGGCGTCAGAGAGGAACTTGGCCACCGGGGACTGCACCCCTTCGAGGCCGCTCCCGGCGTCGTTGACCTTCATCCAGGCCAGGCCCTTGGCACCGTAGATGCCGACGAACTTGGTGTACTCGTCGATCTGCTTGCGAGACAGCTCGGCGCCGCCCGGTACCTTCAGGGCCGCCACACGGCCTTTCGGATCCTTGGCCGGGCCGGCGAACACGGCGAATTCCACCTCGGTCAAGAGATCTGCCACATCGACCAGCTCCATGGGCAAACGCAGGTCCGGCTTGTCGGAGCCGAAGCGGCGCATGGCCTCGTCGAAGGTCATGATGGGGAAGTCACCCAGGTCCACGTTCAGGATGTGCAGCCAGAGCTTGCGGATCATCTCTTCCATGATTTCACGCACCTGGGGCGCGGTCATGAAGGAGGTCTCCACGTCGATCTGGGTGAATTCCGGCTGGCGGTCGGCACGCAGGTCTTCGTCGCGGAAGCACTTGACGATCTGGTAGTAGCGATCGAACCCGGACATCATCAGCAACTGCTTGAACAGCTGGGGGGACTGCGGCAGGGCGTAGAACTTGCCCTTGTGCACGCGGCTCGGCACCAGGTAGTCACGGGCCCCTTCCGGGGTCGCCTTGGTCAGCATCGGGGTCTCGATGTCGAGGAAGCCGTGCTCGTCCATGAAGCGGCGCACGAAGGCACTGGCCTTGGCACGGGTCTTCAGGTACTTGGCCATCTCGGGACGACGCAGGTCCAGGTAGCGGTACTTGAGGCTCACCTCTTCGCTGTTGACCTGGTTGAAGTCAAGGGGCAGCGGCTCGGCACGGTTGATGATGGTCAGCTCGTGGGCGAACACCTCGATGGCACCGGTGGCCATGTCGCTGTTGCGCTGGGAGTCGGGGCGGGTACGCACCACACCGGTCACCTGGATGCAGAACTCGCCGCGCAGCTCGGAGGCCAGGGCAAAGGCGTCCGGCTTGTCCGGATCGAAGAACACCTGCACGATGCCCTCGCGATCGCGCATGTCGATAAAGATGAGGCCGCCGAGATCACGACGACGATGGACCCAACCGCACAATGTAATGGTCTGCCCAGCATGGGCCTCATTGACCTGTCCGCAATAGATAGAGCGCATGGACTTCTTCCTTCGAAATGGTAGAGAGACGGTTCATCCTGGGTCGCCGGGCACGACTGGCAAGCACCGTCTGTCTCACAGCTGGCCAGATCCTGCTTCTTGCCCGGTTTGAAATCTGTCTCGGGTCATCCGGCTCCCCGAGCCGGATTCTTGCCGCTGCCCCAGGCATGCCCCCGATCCCGACCGGGATGACGAGTGGGCGCCGGGGTATCGGCTGGCGTCGTTGTCTGGCCACTGCCGGGCCGCGATCATCGTCACCCGGGGGCTCGGTCGCGCGCATTACGACAATGTGGCAAACAAAAGGGTTGGCATTATAGAGGAAAACCTCCATTTGGGTAAAATGGCCCGCAGCCCCCTTTACCCTGTTTTTTGTTGTTCTGGCGCAAAAAGGAGGGCAAAAGTGCGCCAACCTGCCGACAGGAACCATCATGAGCCTCTATTTGGGCCTGCCCCAGTGGTCACACACGGCCTGGCCCGGCCAGTTGCTGGGGATGAATGCCAGGCCCGCCGAGCACCTCGCCGACTATGCCAGGGTGTTCAACTCCGTGGAGGGCAACACCACCTTCTACGCCTCACCGACCCCGGAGACGGTGCAGCGCTGGGCCGATGCGGTCCCCGACCACTTTCGCTTCAGCTTCAAGTTTCCCAAGGAGATCAGCCACCAGAGCGATCTGGTGAGCGCGGACAAACAGGTGACGACCTTCATCCGCCTGCTGGCCCCCCTGCATGACAAGCTGGGGCTGCTCAAGCTGCAACTGCCCGCCCGCTTCGGGCCAGAGGGGCTGGCCCGTCTGGATGCCTTCTTCGCGCGGCTGCCCCAGGATTTCACCTATGCCCTCGAGGTGCGCCACCCCGATTTCTTCGCCAAGGGGGAGGCGGAACGGGCCCTCAACCGGATGCTGATGGCGCGGGGCATCAATCGCATCATGCTCGACAGCCGCCCGCTCTTCTCGGTGCCCGCCACCACGGCCGCCATGATCGATGCCCAGGGCAAGAAACCCAGGTTGCCGGTCCATCTGCTGGCCACAGGGGGTGCCCCGGTGGTGCGCCTGATTGGTTTGCCTCAAATCGAGGACAATAACCCATTTTTGCCACCATGGTTGCCACATTGGAAACAATGGCTCCAGGAGGGCAAGGATCTCTACCTCTTTGTCCACACCGCCGACAATGCCCGGGCCCCCGAACTCGCACGGCAGATCAGCCGCCTGCTCGGCCAGGAGATGGCCCCCTGGCCGGGAGAAAACGATCGCGCCCGCCAGGGGGTGCTGCCCTTTTGAGCGCCCCCCTCCCCGCCCCTTCTCCGTCCCCAAAAAAAGCCGCTTTTTTTGTGGTCCCACCGGGGTTGGCGTCAAGACAAACGCCCGCCTTTCCTCTACACTAGCGCCCCAAGTAAGGTCCCGGGCCTGGGTGCATGGCAATGCGTTGCCCACCCCAGCTCGGCACCCTGAGGGCCCGGACCATGGCCCGTTGCGAACAGGGGCAGCCCGAAGGATCCCGGAGCAAGCCACCCCGTTCGTCAACCGGTGACGACGCCATTTCGATGCCCGTCCACCCAAGATTCAATTGAATAAAACAGCCGCCCACCACACCGGCTGTCAGGTTGCGTCAGCATGCACGATCAGATTTTTGCCGCCCCCATCGCCCGTCTGGGAGACTTCTGCTTTGACGAGCAGGTCGTCGACGTCTTCCCCGACATGATCCAGCGCTCGGTGCCCGGTTACAGCAACATCATCTCCGCCATCGGCATGATGGCCGCTCGCTACGCCCAGCCCCAGAGCCGCCTCTACGATCTCGGCTGCTCCCTCGGCGCCGCGACCCAGGCCATGCGCCGCCACGTCACCCAGCCCGGCTGCCAGATCACGGCGGTGGATCTCTCCCACCCCATGATCGAGCGGGCCCGCGCTCACCTCTCGGGCTTCAAGTCCGAGGTACCGGTAGATCTGGTGGAGGCGGACATCTGCGACATCCCCATCGAGAACGCCTCCGTGGTGGTGCTCAACTTCACCCTGCAGTTCGTCGCCCCCGAGAAGCGGGCCGCCCTCATCGCGCGCATCTTTGACGGCCTGCGCCCCGGCGGCATCCTCATCCTGAGCGAGAAGTTCCGCTTCGATGACGAGCAGGTCAACGAGCTGCTCATCGACTTGCACCTCGACTTCAAGCGGGCCAACGGCTACAGCGAGCTGGAAATCAGCCAGAAGCGCACCGCCCTTGAGAACGTGATGCGCACCGACACCCTGGCGGTCCATCAGGCGCGCCTGCGGGACGCCGGCTTCACCCACCTGGACCTCTGGTTCCAGTGCTTCAACTTCGGCTCCATGATTGCCATCAAAGCCAGCGACACCAACTAAGCCATGATCGATTTCGCCCATTTTTATCAACTGATCGCTAAGAACCGGTTGAGCCACTGGCTGCACACCCTGCCCGCCCAGCTGCACGCCTGGCAGCACGACAACCTGCACGGGGATCTGCCGCGCTGGAACCGCGCCCTCGCCAAGCTACCTGTCGTGGCCCCCGGCCGGATCGAGCTCAAAGAGCGGGTCGCCATCGGCGGCTCCGATAGCCTGGGAGAGGGTGAGCGCAAGAAGACCGAGAACCTGTTGCGCCAGCTCATGCCCTGGCGCAAGGGCCCCTTCCATGTGCACGGCATCCACATCGACACCGAGTGGCGCTCCGACTGGAAGTGGGATCGGGTGCTGCCCCACATCAGCCCGCTCCAGGGCCGCTACGTGCTGGACGTGGGCTGCGGCAGCGGCTACCACCTCTGGCGCATGGTGGGGGAAGGGGCGAAACTGGCGGTCGGCATCGACCCGAGCCCGCTGTTCCTCTGCCAGTTCGAAGCCATTCGCCACTTCATGGACAACGACCAGCGCGCCCACCTGCTGCCGCTCGGTATCCAGGAGCTGCCGGAGCTGCGGGCCTTTGACACCGTCTTCTCCATGGGGGTGCTCTATCATCGCAAGTCCCCCATCGAGCACATCGAGCAATTGCGCAACCAGCTCAAAGACGATGGGGAGCTGGTGCTCGAAACCCTGGTGGTGGACGGCGACGAAAACCAGGTGCTGATGCCCTCCGATCGCTACGGCAAGATGCGCAACGTCTGGTTCCTCCCCTCGAGCGCGGCCCTCACACGCTGGGTCGAGCGCTGCGGGTTCACCGATGTGCGCATCGTCGACGAGAATATGACCAGCACCGACGAACAGCGTCGTACCGACTGGATGATTAACGAGTCCCTGAGTGACTATCTGGATCCACACAATCCTGCACTCACGGTCGAAGGATACCCGGCACCCAAACGTGCCGTACTGATCGCCAGAAAGGCCAAAGACTAGCCGATGGCGGCTGTGGAAGTTACACTGACCCAATTCCAGGAAGCACAGTTAAATGAATGACATGAAAAGCAAATTAAAAGGAATGACCCTGCTCTCCCTGCTCAGTCTCGGCGGGTGTGTCAGTATGGAAAAAGCCCCCCCGGCCCCGACCCTGACGCTGGCCGAGCTGCGCAACGAGATCTCGTTGAGCGAGCAACGTCTGCAAACATCCATGGAACAGCAACAGAAGCAGTATGTGCAGCAACAGCACCTGCTGGTTCAGCTCAACACCGATGTCACCAACATGAAAGAGTCCGTGAAGAAAGTCGACAGCAAGCTGGCTACCCTGCCTCCCGAGCCGCCCAAGGCCATGCCCATTCCCACCGAGAAGTGCCCGGCGCCGAGCCAGGGCCACACCGTCGATGGCAAGCTGCTGGTGGGTGAAGCGGAGTGGATCTGGGTTGACGCCGCCAACGACGCCTTCCAGGCCCGGGTCGACACCGGCGCCACCACCTCCTCCATCAGCGCCCAGGAGATCACCATCTTCGAGCGCAACGGCAAGAACTGGGTGCGCTTCTTCCTGAGTCATCAGGAGATGGACGACAAGATCCAGATTGAAGCGCCCCTGGTGCGTCACGTGCGGGTCCGTCAGGCCTCCGCCGACGACCTCGACCGCCGTCCGGTGGTGCGCCTCGCGGTACGCATCGGCGACATGACCGAGAAGGCCGAATTTACCCTGAAGGACCGCAGCGACATGACCTTCCCCGTGCTGCTGGGCCGTGAATTCCTCAAAGACATCGCCGTGGTCGACGTGGCCCGCGAATATATCCAACCCAAACCCAAGCTCAAGGATGTGAAATAATCCATGGTTTCCCGTAAGCCGTTCTATCTGCTGGTCGCCCTGCTCTACATCGTCGGCCTGGGGATGACCTTCTATCATCACATCGCGCTGGACGTCCCGCTCACGCCGGGTGAAAAGCGCCAGATCTGGTCCATCGAAGCCAAACTCGAGTTCGAGGCCACCGGCGAGCCGGTCATCGCCTCCCTGGCCATTCCGGGCACCCAGCCCGGCTTCACCCTGATGAACGAGAACGCCGCGAGCCCGGGCTATGGCCTGTCGTTCGTGGAAAAAGACGGGGATGCCCGCGCCGAGTGGTCCATCCGCACCGCCTCCGGCCGTCAGGAGCTCTACTACCGGGTCGACATGATGGCCGATGCCCATGCCAAGCCCGCCGCCAACCCGCAGCCGCCCGCCATCGAGAAGCAGATCGAGAGCGAGCCCTACGCCACGGCCATGAAGCAGATCCTGGAGCGCGCCCAGGAGCGCTCCGCCGACGGCTACACCCTGACCCGCGAGATCATCAAGGAGATCGAGAAGCAGGAACAGAATGCCGAGCTGCTCAAGTCCCACAAGAGCCGCGCCAATCTGATTGCCGAGCTGCTCAACAACGCGGACGTCCCGGCCCGGGTGGTTCACGCCCTCAGCCTGGAAGATGGCCGTCGCCGTCAGGAGCTGGTGGATTACCTGCAGGTCTTCAACAGCCCGACCGACTACAAGCTGTTCAACCCGCAAAGCGGTGAACAGGGTCAACCGGCCAACCTGCTGCTGTGGGAGTACAACTCCGGCGCCCTCCTGGACGTCACCGGCGGTCACAACTCCCGCGTCACCTTCTCGATGATCGAGCAGGAGCAACCGGTCAACGTGGCCCTGGCCCAGAAGTTCGAAAAATCCGAGATGATGAACTTCTCCATCCACAGCCTGCCCCTGGAAGAGCAAGCCCTGTTCAAGGGTCTGCTGCTCATCCCCATCGGCGTGCTGATGGTGGTGTTTCTGCGGGTCATCGTGGGGATCAAGACCTCCGGCACCTTCATGCCGGTGCTGATCGCGGTCGCCTTCATCCAGACCTCGCTGGTCACCGGCCTCATCGGCTTCCTGCTGATCGTCGGCACCGGCCTGGTGATCCGCTCCTACCTCTCGAGGCTGAACCTGCTGCTGGTCGCCCGAATATCGGCGATCATCATCATGGTGATCTCGATGATCGGCATCTTCTCGGCGTTCGCCTTCAAGCTGGGGCTGACCGACGGCATGAAGATCACCTTCTTCCCGATGATCATCCTCTCCTGGACCATCGAGCGCATGTCCATCCTGTGGGAAGAAGAGGGTCCCAAAGAGGTGTTCCGCCAGGGCGGCGGCTCCCTGCTGGTGGCGGTCATCGCCTACCTGGCCATGGACAACGAGCTCATTCGTCACCTCACCTTCAACTTCCTCGGCCTGCAGCTGGTGCTGATGGCGACCGTGCTGTTGATGGGTAACTACACCGGCTACAAGCTGAGCGAGCTCAAGCGCTTCAAGCCGCTGGTGGACGAGATGAAGTCTGGTGCCACCCCGGGTAAGGACAAGTAACAGATGTGGTTCTGGCAGAAATACACCAGTCCGTGGAGCCTGTCCCAGGCAGGCATCCTCGGCATGAACAAGCGCAACCACTCCTACATCAGCCGCTACAACCCGCGCCGCCTCTATCCGCTGGTGGATGACAAGCTCAAGACCAAGCGCATCGCGCTGGATGCGGGGGTGACGGTGCCTGAACTCATCGGCACCATCCGCGAGCAGCACGACGTGACTCGCATCACCGCGCTGGTGAAGGACTGGCCGGGCTTCTGCATCAAGCCGGCCCGCGGCTCCGGCGGCAAGGGGATCCTGGTGATCCTGCGCCAGGAGGACGGCCTCTTCTACAAGCCCAACGGCAGCGCCGCCAACGGCCAGGATCTGGAGCGCCATGTCTCCAACATCCTGGCGGGGCTCTATTCCCTCGGCGGCAAACCCGACGTGGCGCTGGTCGAAGGCCTCATCAACTTCGACGACGTGTTCGACGGCTACTCCTTCGAAGGGGTCCCCGATGCCCGGGTGATCATCTTCAAGGGGTTCCCGGTGATGGCCATGATGCGCCTCTCGACCTCGGCTTCCGATGGCAAGGCGAACCTGCACCAGGGCGCCGTGGGGGTGGGCCTGTGCCTGCGCACCGGCCGCGCCCTGCGGGCGGTGCAGTTTGGCAACCCGCTGCGCCACCACCCGGACACCGGCCTGGATCTCTATGATCTGAAGGTGCCCCACTGGGACACCCTGCTCAACCTGGCGGCCTCCTGCTACGAGATGTCCGGTCTTGGCTACATCGGGACCGACATGGTGCTGGACAAGTTCCGCGGCCCCATGCTGCTGGAGCTCAACGCCCGTCCGGGCCTTGCCATCCAGATCGCCAACGGTCGCGGCCTGGTGCCCAACCTCAAGACCATCGAGAAGCTGGGTCAGGTCAAGATGAACGTGGAGCAGCGGGTCAACTTCGCCAAGGATCACTTCGGTATCTTCGACGAATAGTCCGCCCCCCCTTCTGCAAAAACGCGCCCACCGGCGCGTTTTTTTATGGCCGCTCCTGCTCGCAAGGCGCCCCGCCGGAAGGCCGATCCCCGTCACATCCCATGGCGGCGCCCCTTCAATGACGCGGTACAAGGGGATAAGCTCCTGACCAATGAGGGGTGGCCTGCCCATCGGAGCAGGCCACCCCATGTGCGTGAGGCAGTGCGCCTGCCAGGGGGCACCGATTTGTCGGCGACAACGGGGCTTCTCGATGGTAGATTAATCAAATCAAATAGATAGCATCGATCGGGTTTCTCCTATGCAACGTTGGCCCAGCCTGAAGCAGCTCCAGTATCTGGTCGCTCTGGACGAGCACAAGAATTTCAACCGCGCCGCCAAGGCCTGCCATGTCAGCCAGTCGACCCTGAGTACCGGGATCCAGACCCTGGAGGACATGATGAACCTGCAACTGGTGGAGCGGGATCACAAGAGCTTCATCATGACGCCGGTCGGCATGGAAATCGTGGCGCGGGCGCGCAACCTGCTCTCCGACGCCCGGGATCTGATGGAGCTGGGACAGCAGCAGGGGGGCGTCATGCACGGCACGGTGCGCCTGGGCTGCATCCCCACCATCGCCCCCTTCCTGCTGAGCAAGCTGCTGCAGGTGTGCGGCAAGGCCTATCCGGATCTGGAGCTGCTGCTGCGGGAAGACACCACCACCAATCTGCTCAAGCAGCTGGAGCAAGGGCAGCTCGATCTGCTGATCCTGGCGCTGCCGGTGGAGATCGGCGGCTTCCACAGCAAGACCGTCGGCCAGGATCCCTTCCACATGGTGATGCCCTCCCACATGGCTGCGGGCCTGCACATGCCGTTCGACTACAAGGAGCTGCCCAACCAGAGCATCTTCCTGCTGGAGCGGGAGCACTGCCTGACGGAGCACGCGGTAAGCGCCTGCCGGCTGCGGGACAAGAGCAAGATCAACCCGTTCGCCGCCACCAGTCTGCACACCCTGGTGCAGATGGTGGGGGCCGGTCTTGGCACCACCTTCCTGCCCCAGATGGCCATAGATGCGGGCATCCTCGACAACACGGACCTGGTGGCCATCCCCCTGCCCGGGGAGAAATCCTATCGGGAGATAGGCCTGGTGTGGCGCCCCAGCACCACGCGGGTGCAGACCTTCTACAAGATTGCCGAGCTGCTGACGCCGCTCATTACCCCCAAACCGGCGGGGTGATCCAGTGGCTGCCCCCACAGGCGGCCACTCGTCAATGCCGTTGTCATTCAGGTTCCAGGCAGGATCATCGTCTATGATGAACCCCGTGCCCTATCAAGGAGTTGAGATGTTTCGCACCTTGCTGCTGCCCCTGCTGGCCCTGCTTCTCGCCGCCTGCTCCAGCACGCCGGAGCCTCCCCCTCCCGTGCGCCAGAGCGGCGCATTCGACAACTTCTATCAGCAGTGGCGCGGCGTGCCCTATCGCATGGGCGGTACCAGCCGCGCCGGTCTCGACTGCTCCGCCTTCACCCAGCTCGCCTACAGCCAGGTGCTGGGCTTCACCCTGCCCCGCACCACGGAATCCCAGGCGAGCCTCGGCCGCCCGGTGGACAGATACCGTCTCCAGCACGGGGACCTGGTCTTCTTCAAGACCGGCTGGCAGCAGTACCACGTCGGGGTCTACACCGGGGCAGGTGAGTTCATCCACGCCTCCACCAGCAAGGGTGTGATCCGCTCGCGCCTCGACAACGTCTACTGGAACAGCCGCTACTGGCAGGCCCGCAGGCTGGTCCAGTAGGTGCGACCCCCAACATGAAAAGGCCCCGAGGGGCCTTTTCATGTTGTTGCCGGGTCAGTGCTTGCGGTGCCAGCGGGGCGAGGTGGCGCGCTCTCCCCAGGGGGTCAGGCAGGGCAGCAGGGCCCCCTCGATGACGCCCTCATGGCTCGCCAGCGCCAGGGCAATCTTCTCGTGGAGCAGGCGCAGCAGGTTCTTCTCCTGGCCCGCCAGGGAGTGGCCTGCGGCGAAATACTCCTGCTGATGTTGCAGCGCCAGCTTCTGGGCAAACTCATAGGTATTGAAACTGTCCGGCATGCGCGCGATCACGTCATCCAGCCGGGCCAGCAGGCTATGCAATTCCCTGGTCATGTGCGGTTCTCCCTCCGAGTTGGTGACTCACAATTACCCCTTATTAGATATAAGACCAATCCGGATGCCTCAAAAATGGGAGCCCGGACACAGTTCCGGACAACGCTGCCCACTGGCAGCCACCCTCTGCCCTCGCCCGGTTTACAAGTCGGCAACGAATCGCTAGATTTGGACCGACTAATCAGTCGGTCACTTTTCGTGCGGAGCATGCCATGGACACCACCGTCACCCCCGCCTCACCGGACAAGTTCTCCCTCTCCGAGCAACTGCATCGGCTCAGGCAGGCCAGCCAGGCCACCCCCATGCCGGATCTGGCGTCCCGCCTCGCCAGACTTGATGCCCTCAAGCAGGGGCTGCTGCGCCACAAGCAGGCACTGTGTCAGGCCCTGGCCCGGGACTACGGCCAGCGCAGCGATTACGACAGCCTGATCGCCGATGTGCTCCCCTGCGTCATGCAGATCAACTACACCCTGAAACGGCTCAAGGGGTGGATGAAACCGGAGCGCCGTCATTCCGGCCTGCTGCTGGCCCCCGCCAGGGTCGAGGTGCACTATCAGCCCCTCGGCGTGGTCGGCATCATGGTGCCCTGGAATTTCCCGGTGATGCTGAGCCTCGGGCCCCTCATCGGCGCCCTCGCCGCCGGCAACCGCGCCATGATCAAGCTCTCCGAGTTCACCCCTAACACCAACGCCGTGCTGCGCACCCTGCTCGATGAGGCCCTCGGCGGTGACGAGGTGGTGGTCATCGAGGGGGATGCGGGGATCGCGGCCGCTTTCAGCGCCCTCCCCTTCGACCATCTCATCTTCACCGGCTCCACGGCGGTGGGTCGGCTGGTGATGGCCGCGGCCGCCCCCCAGCTCACCCCCCTCACCCTGGAGCTCGGCGGCAAGAGCCCCTGTCTCATCGCCCCCGACATGCCCCTGGCCCTGGCGGTGGAGCGGATGATCTTCGGCAAGAGCCTCAACGCCGGCCAGATCTGCGTGGCCCCCGACTACGTGCTGCTGCCGAGGGGGCAGGAGCAGGCCTTCATCGAGGCCTATCAGGCCCATTTTCGCCGCCTCTACCCCCAGGGGATCGAGAGCCCGGATTATGGCGCCATCATCAACGCCCCCCAGTACGAGCGGCTCACCGCCTGGCTGGAGGAGGCGAGGCAGGCCGGCGCCCAGCTCCACCCCTGCGTCACGCCCGCCCGGGATGACGCCACCCGCAAGCTGGTGCCCCACCTGCTGACCGAGGTGCCCGGCCACTGCCAGGTGATGCAGCAGGAGATCTTCGGCCCCCTGCTGCCCCTGGTGCCCTATGACGACATCGAGGAGGCCCTGGTCTATGTGGCGGCCCGGCCCCGCCCCCTGGCGCTCTATCTGATGAGCCTGGACGAGACGCTGCAGCGCCGCCTCATCCGGGAGACCCACGCCGGGGGCATGGCCATCAACGAGAGCCTGTTCCAGGTGGCGGCGGACGATGCCCCCTTCGGCGGCATCGGTCCCTCCGGCATGGGCCACTATCACGGCCGCGAGGGGTTTCTCACCTTCTCCAAGGCCAAGACCGTGCTGCGCCGCGGGCGCTTCAGCACAGGCTCCCTCATTCACCCCCCCTATCGGCGCTGGTACCAGCGGCTGATGATGGCCCTGTTCCTGCGCTAGGAGGCGAGATGCGAGAAACCATGACCGACAAACGCCGCCAGATCCTGGATGCCGCCCTGGCCCTGTGCGCGGAGGATGGCCTGCAGGGCGCCGCCACCGCCCGCATCGCCAAGGCGGCCGGGGTGGCCAATGGCACCCTGTTTCATCACTTTCCCAGCAAGGAGGTGCTGATCCAGAGCCTCTACCAGGACATCAAGCTGCGCCTTGGCGCCGCCATCACCGAGGCCGATGCCGCCCTGCCGCTCCAGGAGCAGGCCCGCCACTACTGGCACCAGGCCATGGGCTGGATGCAGGCTCACCCCCGTGAGCTCAGGTTCGTGCTGGGCTTTTTCCACTCCCCCCTGCTGGCCCGCCCCCTGCGCAGCCAGATCCTGGCGGAGACCCTGCATTTTCTGCCGAGCCTGCTCGCCCGGGGCCAGGCCAGCGGCGAGCTGATGTCGGCCCCGCCGGCCCTGATGCTGGAGGTGTGCCAGGGCCAGTTTCTGGCCTGCGCCTCCCTCTTTGTCGATCAGCCTGAACTGGGAGAAGACCCCCACTGGCAGGAGAGCGCCTTCACCCTCTTCTGGTCCGCCATCAGCGGAGGTTCCCATGCGCCCTGACGCCCTGCTTGCCACCGGCAGGTGCCTCTGGATTGGCAGCCTGCTCTGGATCATCGGCCGCACCCTGTGCCGCGCCGCCCGGGTCGACGAGGCGGTGCGCCGCGAGCTTGCCCCCCTGCCGGATGGCCTCACCATCAGGCTCGAGGTAAACGGCATGACCCGGGGGCTGAGTCTCTACAAGTTCGCGGGGCGCTGGCACTGCGGTGAGGAGGCTGGCAGGGCGCATTCGACCTGTGCCCATGACGGCCCCCACCCCCTGCGGGTGCGCTTCAAGCACCCCGCCGTCGCCTTTCGCGCCCTCAGTTTTCGCCTCGGCATCAACCAGGCCTTTTGCGAAAACCGGCTGCTGGTGGAGGGGGATCTCGGCGCGGCCATGCACCTGGTGCGAGCGCTTGAGCAGTTGCAGAGCCTCATCCTGCCCGCCTTCATCGCGCGGCCCCTGCTTCGCCACTACCCGGACCCGCATCGCAAGCTCGCGCGGGCCTGCCACATCTATCTGGGTCTTCTGACCGGTTGAACACGAGGAGAACGGGATGAGCCGTTATTACGATTTTTTCTGCCCGGTCAAGCTGATGGCGGGGGAGCAGGCACTGGAGCAGTTGCCGGATGCCTTGAGGGGATTGGGGGCTGGCCGCCCGCTGCTGCTCACCGACAAGGGGGTCAGCGGCAGCGGGCTCGCCACCCTGCTGGCCGATGTGATGGCCGAAGGGGCCTTGCCGGTCGCCGCCATCTGGGACGAGATCCCGGCGGACTCCTCCACCGCCGTGGTGGAGCGGATCGCCCGCCACTACCGGGAGCTGGGCTGTGACAGCCTGCTCGCCCTTGGCGGCGGCTCCGTCATCGACACCGCCAAGGCGGTGAACATACTGGCGACCCTGGGGGGCGAGCGGCTGCTCGATTATGCCGGAGCGGATTGCCTGACCCATCCCCTCAACCCCCTGGCGGTGGTCCCCACCACGGCGGGGACCGGCTCCGAAGTGACCCTGGTGGCGGTGATCAAGGACGAAGGGAGCGGGCGCAAGGTGCCCTTCACCTCCCCCTTCCTGCTGCCCCGGCTGGCGGTGCTGGATCCCCGCCTCACCCTGGGGCTGCCGCTGCCCATCACCGCCGCCACCGCCATGGATGCCATGACCCACGCCATCGAGGCCTTCATCGGCAACGGCAAGAACCCGGTCAGTGACGCCCTGGCCCTGATGGCGGTGGAGAAGATTGCCACCGCCCTGCCCAGGGTGCTGGCCCACCCGACAGACAAGGGTCTGCGGCTGCAACTGGCGGAGGGCTCCACCCTGGCGGGCATGGCGTTTTCCAACTCCATGGTGGGGCTGGTGCACGCTCTTGGCCACAGTCTGGGGGCGCGCTGCCACCTGCCCCATGGCCTCTGTATGAACCTCTTCCTGCCCACCGTGCTCGACTACAACCGGCCCGGCATCGACCCCGAGCTGGCCCGCCTGCTGCTGCCCCTGGTGGGTCCGGAGCGCTTTGCCGCGACCCCGGCCGAGGGGAGACCCCAGGCCACCATCGAGGCGTTGCAGGCACTGCGCGATACCCTGTGGCAGACGGTCAAGCTGCCCCGCACCCTGCGGGAGGCGGGCCTCACCGACAAGGCGCTGCTGCCCGGGATCCGGGATCTCGCCATCAACGACGGCGCCCTGCTCTACAACCGCAAGGATGCGGACAGGGAACAGTTGCTGGCCCTGCTGGAGCGGGCCTGGGAGTAACGGGCCCCTTGCCCGTCAGACATCGGGGGTGAAGACCCCGGTGGAGAGATAGCGATCCCCCCGATCGCAGATGATCGCCACCACCACCCCCTGCCCGATCTCCGCCGCCACCCGCAAGGCCCCGGCCACCGCGCCACCCGAGCTGACACCGCAGCAGATCCCCTCCTCCCGCGCCAGGCGGCGCATCATGACGAGGGACTCTTCCAGCGTCACATCCAGCACCCCATCGACCCGCGCAGGCTCGAAGATGGCGGGCCGGTAGGCCTCGGGCCAGCGGCGAATGCCGGGGATCTGGCTCCCCTCGGCCGGTTGCAGGCCGATCACCGCCACCGCCGGGTTCTGCTCCTTGAGGTAGCGGGAGACCCCCATGATGGTGCCCGTGGTGCCCATGGCCGAGACGAAGTGAGTGACCGCCCCGCCGCTCTGGCGCCAGATCTCGGGGCCGGTGGAGCGGTAGTGGGCATCCGGGTTGGCGGGGTTGTTGAACTGATCGAGCACCAGCCCCTCCCCCCGCGCCTGCATGGCCAGGGCGAGGTCTCGCGCCGCTTCCATGCCCTCTTCCACCAGCACCAGCTCGGCGCCGTAGGCCTGCATGGCGTCGCGCCGCTCCTGGCTCATGTTGCTCGGCATGATGAGTCGCATCCGGTAACCCCGGGACGCCGCCACCATGGCCAGCGCGATGCCGGTATTGCCGGAGGTGGCCTCGATGAGCCGGGCTCCTGGCGCTAAGTGACCACTCGCCTCTGCCTGCCTGATGAGGTTCAGCGCCGCCCTGTCCTTGACGGAGCCGGCGGGATTGTTGCCCTCCAGCTTCACCAGCAGGGTGACGCCGGGGTGCGGATTGATGCGGCGCAGCGCCAGCAACGGGGTGTTGCCTATCAGCTCGTCCAGGGTGGCGAAGGCCATGACGGATCCATCCTCTCTCAATGTTCTATACCTTGCCTTGCGACCATTCGCAGGCCGGCCAGTGTAAGCGAGCCCGCCATGGGCGCAAAGAATGGCGTTGGCAAACCCTGTCCGCCATGTTCTGATCTTCCCATTCACCCAGAGAGGACTCCCGATGAGCGACATCCTTCACCAGGCCGATCAGCAGCAGTTTGTCTGCACCGTGGACGGCAAGCTCTCCCGCCTTGCCTATCGCCGGCTGGACGCCACCACGGTGGACGCCTACAGCACCCAGGTTCCCCCCGAGCTGCGCGGACAGGGGATTGCCGACAAGCTGGCCCGCCGCTTCTACGACTGGACCCTCTCTGAGGGGCTCACCATAGTGCCGAGCTGCAGCTACATCGACGTCTGGTTGCGCCGCAATGCCGGTTGAAGCCGCGGCGCTGCAGGAGGCACACCTGCGGGCCTGCACCGAGGCCCTGCTGCGGGCCGATCACCCGCGCATGGATTGCCTCCGGGCTGCGCGGGAGCTGGCTCTGCCCGACTGGGCCCTGGGGGCGGGGTTTGTGCGCAACCTCATCTGGGATCACCTCCATCACAAGGCCGAACCCACCCCGCTCAACGACATCGATCTTATCTATCTGGACAGCGCTGATCCGACTGGATTGAAGGAGGCCGATCACGAAGCCTGGCTCGCCGCCAGGATGCCAGGCCAGTTGTGGGAGGTGCGTAACCAGGCCCGCATGCATCTGCGCCAGCAGGTGCCTCCTTTTGCCAGCTCGCTCTCGGCCCTCAGCCACTGGGTGGAGATACCCACCTGCATCGGAGTCCGCCTGTTGGCAGATGATGCGTTCGAGTGGCTGGCCCCCTACGGCTTTGCCCCCAACTGGTCCCTGGTGGTGAGCCCCAATCCGCGCTGTCGCCAGGAGAGGCGTATCTTTAGCGAACGGGTCAGAGCCAAGGAGTGGCAACGCATCTGGCCTGACCTTGTGGTGAACTGGCCATGAGCGGATTGCAAAGGGTCGACAACCTTGGGCACACTAAGAAAAAGATGTTTGTAACTCAATGGGTTAAATAATGCGCGACTTCTTCTCTCTCGAGCGCTGGCTGCCGGGGCTCGCCGCCTTGCTGCAATACCAGCGGGCCTGGCTGATGCCGGATCTTCGCGCTGGTCTCTCGGTCGCGGCCGTGGCCCTGCCCGTGGCCATCGCCTATTCGGAGCTCGCCGGGGTGGGCGCCATCGTCGGCCTCTACTCCTGCATCCTGCCCATGGTGGTGTATGCCCTCTTTGGCACCTCCCGTCAGCTCATCGTCGGTCCGGATGCTGCCACCTGCGCGGTGATCGCCGCCGTGGTAACGCCGCTCGCCGCCGGGGATCCCACCCGTCACTGGCAACTGGTGATGACCATGACTGCCATGACCGGCTTCTGGTGCCTCATCGCCAGCCGCTTCAAGCTGGGGGTGCTGGCAGACTTTCTCTCCCGCCCCATCCTGATGGGGCTGCTCAACGGGGTGGCCATCACCATCATGGTGGGCCAGCTCTCCAAGATCTTCGGCTTCACCTTCAGCGAGCGCTACCTGATAGAGCGGATCCTGAACGGCACCAGCTACATTACCCAGACCCATCTGCCCACCCTGGCCATGAGCCTGACGGCCCTACTCACCCTGCTGCTGGCCAAGCGCTACAGACCGGCCTGGCCCTCCTCCATGGTGGCCATGGTGGTGACGGCGGCCCTGGTGTGGCTGTTCAATCTCGGCCGTGTCGACATCGCCACCCTGGGGACCATCGGCTCGGGGCTGCCCGCCTTCCAGATGCCGGACTTTCCCCCCGGGCTTATCCGTGAGCTGGTGCTGCCCGCCCTCAACCTCGCCATGGTGAGCTTCGTCTCCATGATGCTCACCGCCCGCAGCTTCGCCGCCAAGAATGGCTACGAGATTGATGCGGACAAGGAGTTTAGGGCCCTCGGCATGGCGAACCTGGCCGCCGCCGCCTCCCAGGGGTTTGCCATCAGCGGGGCGGATTCGCGTACCGCAGTCAACGACGCCAACGGCGGCAAGAGCCAGCTGGTCTCCATCATCGCCGCCGCCGTCATCGCCCTGGTCACCTTCTACCTGACGGCGCCGCTGCAATACATTCCCACCGCCGCCCTCGGCGTGGTGCTGGTGATGGCCTCCCTGTCGCTGACGGATTTTCGCGGCCTCTGGGCTCTGCGCGACTCGGACCGCGCCGCCTTCTGGCTCGCCCTGGTGACCTTTGTCAGCGTGCTCACCATGGGGGTCATTCCGGGCATCACCCTCGCGGTCCTGCTGGGGCTGTTCCAGTTCCTGCGCAACGTGATGCGCCCCACCGACCAGCTGCTCGGCATGGACGACGAGGGCGTGGTGCGCACCCTGGGGGACAACGAGCAGGCCAAGGCGATTCCCGGCATCCTGGTCTACCGCTTCAACTCCCCGCTCACCTACTTCAACGCCCCCTACTTCAAGCGGCGGGTACTGGCGCTCCTGGTGCAGGATCCCCACAATCCCAGGTGCCTGGTGGTGGATGCGGTGGCCTGCTTCACCCATCAGGACATCAGCGTCATGAGCATGGTGGGAGAGCTGCACAAGGAGCTCAAGCGGCGCGGCATCCACATGGTGATGGCCGGTCGGCACGGCCAGATGAGCCAGTGGTTCAAACAGGCGGGGATCCGGGTCGGCGAGGATGGCATCATCCTCTGCCCCGACATGTACCAGGCCCTGCGCATGACCCGCTGCTACCGGGAGCCGGTGTTCCGGGACGACGAGGGGGTGGAGAGCACCACGGATGCCCTGCTCACCCGCTGGCCGCACGATGACGACCTGCCCGACTCGGCGCGCCTCACCCGCCCCAGCGAGCAGGAGGCCGGCGCCACGCCGGTCTGAGACACATCCCCTGGTCGCAGGTCCCCTCCTCCTGCGACCAGGATTGCACCCCGCCCCCGCTTGGTGTTAAATGCCCCTCCAGTTGGCCCTGACGAGGGCCATCGCCAGCACCTGGATATCCCATGCAGACTCAATCCCACGCGGGCCCGGGCTCCCTCTTCGCCCTGACCTGGCCACTGTTCATCGATCTGGCCCTTCACTTTCTGACCGGGGCCCTCAACACCTTCATGGTGGGCCACGTCTCCTATCAGGGGGTGGCGGCCCTCGCGGTGGGCAACCAGGTCTTCGATCTCGCCATCACCCTGTTCAGCTTCGTCAGCATCGGCACCAGCGTGGTGATCACCCAGTATCTGGGGGCGGGAGACAAGGAAAAAGCCCGCGTCGTCATCCACACCGCCATCGGCTTCAACCTGCTGGTGGGACTGGTGGCCGCGATCGGCGTCATGGCGGGGGCCGGCACCATGCTGGCGCTGATGAACCTGCCTGCCCACCTGATGAGCGACGGCAGCCTCTACCTGCAGATCATCGGGCTTTGCCTGCTGCCGGAGGCGGCGGCCCTCTGCCTGGCCGCCACCCTGCGTGCCCACGGCCACACCCGCCAGGCCATGTACGTGACCCTCATCGTCAACCTCATCACCTTCGTCGGCAACCTGCTGCTGCTCTATGGCTGGTTCGGCCTGCCCCAGCTCGGGGTCGCCGGGGTCGCCATCAGCACTGTGGCGGGGCGCATCGTCGGGGTGGTGCTGCTGGTGTGGCTGGTGGCGCGCAAGACCGGCATCCGGCTGCGGCTGCCGGAGATCGTCCGGCCGAGCCGCGCCATGCTGGGCAAGGTGCTGCACATCGGCCTGCCGGCGGCGGGGGAGAACCTCTCCTGGATGCTGCAGTTCATGGTGGTGACTGCCTTCGTCGGCCTGCTCGGCGACAAGGCGCTGGCGACCCAGTCCTACTTCTTCCAGATCTGCCTGTTCATCCTGCTGTTCGGCCTCTCCATCGGCCTTGGCAACGAGATCATCATCGGCCACCTGGCGGGGGCCCGACGCTTCGATCAGGCCTATCGCCAACTGATGAAGAGCCTGAAACTCGGCCTCATCGTCACCGCCGCCATCGCCATCGCCGCCGCCCTCAACGGCCGCGCCATCATCAGCCTGTTCACCGACGACGCCGACATCATCACCCAGGTGGCGCAGCTCTTCCTCATCAGCCTCATCCTCGAACCCGGTCGCACCTTCAATCTGGTGGTGATCAACGCCCTGCGCGCCACCGGGGATGCCCGTTTCCCGCTCTACATGGCGCTCGTCTCCATGTGGGGCATTGCCGTTCCCCTGGCCTATTTCCTTGGTATCATGCAGGGCTATGGCCTGGTAGGCATCTGGCTGGCCCTCGCCTGCGACGAGTGGGTGCGCGGTCTGGCCATGTTCTGGCGCTGGCGCAGTCGTCGCTGGCAAAACAAAATTCTTGTCGAAACATAAGCGGAATCACCATGAAGAAAATCGGACTCTTGTTGACGGCCATCCTGCTCAGCCCGCTCGCCATGGCGCAAACCGCCCCGGCGACCCCCAAGGCGCAGGCTCCCCAGACCTGGTATGTGGCCCCCATCGTCATCGACGAGACCAGCGAAGCCCAGAAGGCCCTGACCAAGGAGTTCACGGCCCAGATGATCAAGACCATCAAGATCAACGAGTACCAGACCGGCAAGGTGGTGGGCAAGACCAAATCGCCCAAGTGGCTGATCCGCACCAAGCTGATGCCCGCAAGCCAAGAGCCTCTGGTCGGCAAGAAGCACCCGCAGGGCCTCACCTACGGCAAGGGCATCCCCACCCAGGAGATCGTCGGCGAGCTCATCATGAACGGCACCCTGGTGGCCCACATCGGTCAGGGCTGGCGCGAACCCATCGTCCCGGGCACACCGGTGGCGGAGAAGATCTCCATCGCCAACTACCAGTACGCCATCGGCAACGAAGCCAAGGCGCCGGATCTGGAAGAGCTGGCGGCGCAGATCGGTTTCGAGGCAGGCAAGGTGATTGCCAGAGACGGCAAGCCCCTGCCCGAGAAGAAAAAGAAAAAAGAGTAAACGGCTCACCCGTTTCCAGTCAGGGGCCTCGCGCCCCTTTCTGTTGCCCGCCCCGTTGCAGACCCCCTCTCCCGAATGTGAAGCGGATCCCGCTTCTTTCCTCTGCGGTCCCTGGGTCAGCAGGCAATCATCTTGTAATTCAAATAGTTAAAAATCGCCCTTCCCATGCAGCAATTCCGTGGCCCCGAATTGGATCGGGATCACGTTTCTCCCCGGCAGTAAGGGGTACTTTGGTCTTGCAGGCACAATCAAACGACAACAAGGAGGCTTCATTACATGTTTCCGGAGTACAGAGATCTCATCTCGAAACTGAAGAGCAGTGATGTCCATTTCCAGAAGAAGTTTGACTTGCACAACGACCTGGATGCGGAGATCAGAAAGCTGGAGAAACACCACGCCAGCGACTACAGCTCCGAGGTGAAGGATCTGAAAAAACAGAAACTTAAACTGAAAGAGGAGATATACGACATCCTCAAACAACATCCACACTAGACGCCTCGACGAATACCTGGATAAGCAACTTATCCTGCCAGCCCGGCCCGACGCCGGGCTTTTTATTGCGCTTTTACGACGATGTAGTGTAGGAATCTATAGATCCTGCGAATCGCAGGTTAAAATCGATATGACTCTGGAAAACTGTATAGATAATTACCATCCACGTTTCATTATTTCGTTGTCATTCATTAGTCATACTCTCCCTAACTCTATTTTTCCTAAGGAAGGTGCGAATAAGCGGGGAAATTCTTCTCGGCTGACTCAGTCATTTCATTTTTTCAGTTTGAGCCGATCTTTTCTCCCGTAAATGCCTTGAA
>NZ_JBFOCK010000077.1:0-15225 GCF_040907765.1 Aeromonas sp. s9 | reverse complement strand
ATCCATTGACCGATCCTCAGGCTGTGTAAGAATCCGAAACTCCTTGTTGGGTTTCGGATTTTTTTATGCGTATCGACCAAGCTCTCGACTTCATTCACGCCTGTCCTCCCGGAAAGTTTGAGTCCCTGTCTGACCTGCTGTCACCTGAACTGGTGCAGGCTTGCTTGGCCGAGACGGGCTCCGTCTCCTTGCGCCGACGGCGCATGCCCATGGAGCGGGTGCTATGGGCCATTATCGGGATGTCCTTGTTTCGTCATGTCCCTATGGCCCAGCTGGCCAACCAGCTCGATATCCTGTTACCCGGCGACCGGCCGTTTGTCGTCCCCAGCGCCTTCATCCAGGCGCGCCAAAAACTGGCTGACCAAGCCGTTCGACAGGTGTTCCAGCAGACCGCCACACTCTGGCATCAGCTGTGTCAGCACCCCACCTGGGCCGGCTTGCAGCTGCTGGCCGTGGACGGGGTGGTCTGGCGCACGCCCGATACTCCGGACAATGCCGGCGCCTTTGCCAAGTCGAAAACCGTCCAGGGGGAGACGCAATATCCCCAGGTCCGCATGTTGTGTCAGATGGAGCTGACCAGTCATCTGCTGACCCAGACAGTGATGGACTCCTGTGCGGTAAACGAGATGGTGTTGGCAGAGCAACTGATTGAAAAAACACCCGATAATAGCCTGACCCTGTTCGATAAGGGCTTCTACTCACTGGGGTTACTCCATGCCTGGCAACGCCAGGGCGTAGCGCGTCACTGGCTTATTCCGCTGAAAAAGGGGGCTCAATACGAGGTCATCCGCAAGCTGGGGCGGCAGGATGTGCTGGTACGCCTCAGAGCCAGTCCGCAGGCCAAGAAGAAGTGGAGCGAGTTGCCGGAGCAGTTCGAAGCCCGGCTGCTGACCCGGACGGTAAACGGCAAGGAGCGGCAGGTGCTGACCTCGCTCACCGACCCGCTGCGCTTCCCGGCCAGCGAGTTGATGGAGCTATACCAGAATCGCTGGGAAATCGAGCTGGGCTATCGGGAGATGAAACATAGCCTGCAACAGCACCGGCTGACGCTGCGCAGCAAGAAACCCGATGGAGTAAGGCAGGAGCTATGGGGCTTGGTATTGGCCTATAACCTACTGAGATATCAGATGGTTAGGATGGCGGCGAGCTTAAAGGGCTATACGGCCAGCCAGTTGAGCTTTCACATGGCATCGGTGTATCTGCTGCATGAACTCAGTTGCCTGCCGTTTGTGTCACCGGGCATGGTTCCAGGGCGTGTCGCTGAGTTGGACAAACAGGCAGAGCAGTTCAAGTTACCCGCCCGCCGAGAACGAAGTTACCCAAGGTGCATCAAAGCCAAACCACAGAAGTATGCGACGAGAAAACCTAGTAAAAACAATGCCAGTCAGGCTTAACTGACTGGCATTACGCCAGATTGGCGGGGCTTTTTGTATCAACCGAACAGTGGGGGAGCCTGGCTCCCTGGCCGCTTACTGGTTGTGGCTGGCGCGACGGGGACGACGGGCCTGGGCCGGTTTGGCGGCGCCGCCTTCCGGACGCTGACCGCCCTGGGGCTTGGGCTTGCCACCGTTGCCGGAGCGATTACCACCGCCATTGCCACCGTTGGCAGAACGACCGGCACCCTGACGCTGGCCCTGACCTTGCGGACGCGGCGCACGGCGCTGCTCGCTCGGATCGCGCGGCTCTTTGCGAAGCGGCGCGCCGATACCACGGGCGATGTTGTCGAGGGTCTCGCGGGAGGCTTCAAAACCGGCCACCTGCTCGCACGGAATGTTCTGCTTGGTCAGACGCTCGATGGCCTTGATGAGCTTGCCTTCATCGGCCGCTACCAGGGAGATGGCGTGACCGGCAGCGCCGGCACGACCGGTACGGCCGATACGGTGCACGTAATCTTCCGCCACGTTCGGCAGCTCGAAGTTGACCACCTGCGGCAGTTTGTCGATGTCCAGACCACGGGCGGCGATGTCGGTCGCCACCAGCACCTTGACGCTGCCATCCTTGAAACCGGCCAGGGCACGGGTACGGGCACCCTGGCTCTTGTTGCCGTGGATGGCGGCGGCGCTGACGCCGTTCTTGTCGAGGGTCTCGGCAACGCGGTTGGCCATGTGCTTGGTACGGGTGAACACCAGCACCTGCTGCCAGTCGTTGCTGGTGACCAGGTGACTCAGCAGGGCAATCTTGTTGGCCTTGTCACAGGGGTGTACCAGCTGCTCGATGCGCTCGGCGGTGCTGTTGCGCGGGGTCACTTCGATCACCGCCGGGTTGTCCAGCAGACCGGTGGCCAGCTCGCGAATTTCGTCGGCGAAGGTGGCGGAGAAGAGCAGGTTCTGGCGCTTCTTCGGCAGCAGGGCCAGGATGCGGCGGATGTCGCGGATAAAGCCCATGTCGAGCATGCGGTCCGCTTCGTCCAGTACCAGGATCTCCACTTCGTCGAACTTGACGGCGTTCTGGTTGTAGAGATCCATCAGGCGGCCCGGGCAGGCCACCAGCACGTCCAGACCACGGCGGGTCGCCATCATCTGGGGGTTGATGCTCACGCCGCCAAATACCACGTGGCTGCGGATCGGCAGGTGCTTGCCGTAGTTGCGCACGCTCTCGCCCACCTGGGCGGCCAGCTCGCGGGTCGGGGTCAGCACCAGGGCGCGGATGCGGTTCGGGGAGACCTTGCGCTTGCTTTCAATCAGACGTTGCAGCATCGGCAGGGTGAAACCTGCGGTCTTGCCGGTCCCGGTCTGGGCGGCGGCCATCAGATCACGGCCAGCCAGTACCGCCGGGATCGCTTGTTGCTGAATGGGAGACGGGGTGTCGTAGCCTTGCTCGGCAACGGCACGCAACAAGGGTTCGGCCAGACCGAGGGAAGTAAAACTCATAGTTACCTGCTAGGGATAGGGGCGCCAAAGATCGTGGTGGGGCTCCTCTGCTGAGCCGATGCCATCTCACAGGATCCGGGCCTATAGAGAAAACAACGATTTCCCCGGGGAGCAGAGCAAAGGGGAAAGAATAGAGGCGCAGTCTAACGGAGTTGGCGCACTTAGACGAGGAAAATGTGATGCGCCTCCCAGCACGGCTGGAAATAGGGACGAAGGCAGGACAAAATGGCCCGAATCGCCGTATGTATCAATGCCCCTGCGCAGCCTGCCGGGGACGGCGCGATACACGGAACAGGAGGTTTTGATTGAAACGGAAGTTCACCCCCACCGCCCGGCGCATGCTGGGCCTCGTCCTGCCCCTGCTCTTCGCCCAGCCCCTCGCCGCCAGGGAGACCCTGTCGGTGGCCTGGAGCCACTGGCCCCCTTTCAGTCAAATCGCTGCCGACGGCACCCTCGGCGGACTGGACGTGACCCTGACCCGCCAGATCCTGGGCAAGGCAGGCGTGGAGCCCGCCTTTCGCAACCTCCCCTGGGCCCGGGCCCTCTACCTCATGGAGCGCCAGCAGCTGGACGTGGCCATGGGCGCCCTGAAAACCCCCGAGCGGGAGCGGTTCGCCCGCTTCTCCGCCCCCTATCGGCGCGCCAGCTTCGTGCTGCTGAGCCAGCGCCCGCAGGCCGGGGAGCCCGACGGCTGGCAAGGGCTCACAGAGCTGGCAACCCTCTGCCAGGCCAAGGGGCTTCGACTTGGCAAGCTGCGGGGTACCCGCCCCCTGCCGATGAACGAGGAGTGCCCTGCCCTCGGGCAGGCGAGTGAATACAACAGCGATGACAGGCTGCTCACCCTCTTGCTGGCGCACCGCCTCGACGGCGTCATCATGGAGTGGCAATACGCCCGCTACCAGCTCGGGGCGAGCAATGCCATCCAGTGTCAGGTGCTCTTGCACCAGCAGCCGGTGCGCCTGATGTTTGCCAAAAAGGCCGTGAACGATGAGGCGCTCGCCCGCATCGATGCCGCCATCGCCACCCTGCCCTCACCGGATCCCGCCTTTGCGCCGCCCCGCTGCCGCCTGGACGCAACCCGGCACCCATCGCTCTCGACGCCATCGGCCCCCTGAGGCAGGCGCCGGCAAAAAACCATGAAAAAGGCGACCCTGGGGTCGCCTTGTGGTATCTGGTGATCACTCACCTGGCCCGCAGCGTGATCAGCGCAGCTGCGGGGTCTGGGTGTGCACGCCCTGGTTCTGGGCGCGGTGGCGCAGCAGGTGATCCATCAGCACCAGGGCCAGCATGGCCTCGGCGATGGGCACGGCACGGATGCCGACGCAGGGGTCGTGACGCCCCTTGGTGATCATCTCGGTGGCCTCACCGCTGGTGGTGATGGTCTTGCCCGGCACCGTGATGCTGGAGGTAGGCTTGAGGGCCATGCTCACCACGATCTCCTGACCCGACGAAATGCCCCCCAGGATGCCCCCCGCATGATTGCTGGCAAAGCCGGTCGGAGTCATCTCGTCCCGGTGCTCCGAGCCTTTTTGCTCCACCACCGCGAAGCCGTCACCGATCTCCACCCCTTTCACCGCGTTGATGCCCATCATGGCGTGGGCGATGTCGGCGTCGAGGCGGTCGAACACCGGCTCCCCTAGGCCTACCGGCACGTTGCGCGCCACGACGCACACCTTGGCCCCCACGCTGTTTCCCTCTTTCTTGAGGGCACGCATGTATTCATCCAGCGCCTCCAGCTTGCCCGCATCGGGGAAGAAGAAGGGGTTCTGCTCGATCTGGCTCTCGTCGAACCCTTCCGCCTTGATGGGGCCGAGCTGGGAGAGAAAACCCACGATCTCGATGCCGTGCACCTGTTTCAGGTACTTCTTGGCGATGGCGCCCGCCGCGACCCGCATGGCGGTCTCGCGGGCCGAGGAGCGGCCGCCGCCACGGTAGTCACGCTGGCCGTACTTCTGGTGATAGGTGTAGTCGGCGTGGCCGGGTCGGAACAGATCCTTGATCTCGGAGTAGTCCTTGGAGCGCTGATCGGTGTTCTCGATGAGCAGCCCGATGGAGGTGCCCGTGGTCTTGCCCTCGAACACCCCGGAGAGGATCTTCACCTCGTCCGCCTCGCGGCGCTGAGTGGTGTAGCGGGACGTACCGGGCTTGCGCCTGTCCAGATCCCCCTGCAAATCGTCTTCGCTTATCTCCAGCCCCGGCGGGCAGCCGTCGACCACGGCGCCCAGCGCCAGACCGTGGCTCTCGCCGAAAGTGGTGACCCGAAAGAGTTGGCCGAAACTGTTCCCTGCCATGAATGCTCCTTGCTGCTTAGTTCTTGTAAATGGCGAAATGGGCCTGGTACTGCTCGAGCTCTGCGCGGGTCATCACAAAGACGCCGTGGCCGCCGTTTTCGAACTCGACCCAGGTGAAGGGCACCTCGGGGAACTGGGCTTCCAGGTGGATCATGCTGTTGCCCACCTCGACCACCAGCACGCCATCCTCTTTCAGGAAGTCGGCGGCATTGGCCAGCAGACGTTTGGTGAGCTTGAGGCCGTCGGAGCCCGACGCCAGGGCCAGCTCCGGCTCGTGGCGAAACTCCTCCGGCAGATCCGACATGTCCTCGGAGTCCACGTAGGGCGGGTTGGAGACGATGAGATCGTACTTGTCACCGGCCGGCAGATCCCGGAACAGATCGGAGCGAATGGGGATAACCTGCTGCTCCAGCCCGTGATCGTTGATGTTGCGCTCGGCCACGTTGAGGGCATCGACGCTGATGTCGATGGCATCCACTTCCGCATGGGGGAACTCGTGGGCCATGATGATGGCGATGCAGCCGGAGCCGGTACACAGGTCCATGATCCGGGTCGGTTCGTCTTTCAGGAAGGGGGCGAAGCGGTTGGCCACCAGCTCGGCGATGGGGGAGCGCGGAATGAGCACCCGTTCGTCCACGTAGAATTCCCAGCCCGCATACCAGGCCTTGTTGGTCAGGTAAGGCGCCGGAATGCGCTCCTGCACGCGGCGGATGATGAGCTCGGCGATGCGGTGGCGCTCGCTGGTGGTCAGGCGGGAGTGGCGCATGCCCGGATCCACGTCCGGCGGCAGATGTAACGCGGGCAGCACCAGTTGCACGGCCTCATCCCAGGCGTTGTCGGTACCATGTCCGTAGAAGATCCCGGCGTCGTTGAAACGACTCATGGCCCAGCGCAACATGTCCTGGATGGTGTGCATTTCGGCAACCACCTCATCGATAAATATCTTGTCCAAATCCACCTCCAAGTCGAGTAATATCCGGCCCGAGAATTTTATACAGCGAGCAAGACGAGTACCTGATGAAAAATACGCCCTCACTCACAGACGAGGAAAGCCTGTTGTTTCGTGATGCTGTCAAAGGTACCCGGAAAATTAAGCAAGATACCATAAGGGCCTCCTCAAGCCCGGTCAAGCAGAAACGCGAAGTGCGCGAGAGCCGCGAAAAGCTTGGGGTTGACCACTTTTTCAGCGACGAGTACCAGCCCCATCTCGAGGCGGACGGGCCGACCCGTTACGTGCGCGACGACGTGTCAAAATTCGAGCTGAAAAAGCTCAAGCGCGGCAGCTACCCGCCGGAGATTTATCTGGATCTGCACGGCATGAACCAGCACCAGGCCAAGCAGGAGCTGGCGGCCCTGCTCACCCTGTGCCGAAAAGAGAACATCCACGTCGCTTCGGTGATGCACGGCATCGGCAAGCACATCCTCAAGCAGCGCATCCCGAGCTGGCTGGCCCAGCACCCCGCTGTGCGCGCCTTTCACCAGGCGCCGCGGGAGTGGGGGGGCGAGAGCGCCATCCTGGTGCTGCTGGACATCGAGGAGTGACCCCCTTCCCCACCCCGCCTTGCCCCGGGCGAACGCCATAAAAAAACCACCGCCAGCTTGCGGTGGTTTTTTTATGGCGCCCCACAGGGGTCAGCTGGCGGCTTCCATATGTCGCTTGAAGTTATCCAGGATGCTCTGCCACCCCGCCCGCTGCTGTTCGCCGCTGTGCAGGGACTCGGCATCGAACCGCTCCTCCACCCGGGTGCCCCCCTGCTCTGCCACGAACCGCACGCTCACCTCGCGGCCATCGTCCATGACGTAGCCGAGCCCCGTCGGCGCTGTGACCTCGGTGAAGGTCCCCTCGAAATCAAACCCCGTGCTGCCATCCCGCGCCGCCATGTGGTGGCAAAAACGCCCACCCACCCGCAGATCCACCCGGCTTTGGGGGCAGTGCCACTGCGGGGAGGCGGCGTTCCATGCCATGATGCTGGCGGGGGTGTTCCAGCCCTGCCACACATCGGCAATCGGCCTGGCAACCCAGACGCTGACGCTTATCTTCATCTCTCTGATCCTCTGGCTTTCCTGCACGTTTTGCACTGTGGCACTGTCATGCCACGCCGGGCGCATCGGGCTGCGCCAAAAAGTGGGCCACCAGGGCATTGGCATGGCCGTGGCCCATGGCGTGTTCGTCCTTGAGCCAGGCCACCAGGGCCATGTGTTTGCGCTCCTCCCGCCCTGCCAGCAGGGTCAGCCAGTGGGCGATGGGCTGGCCGTATTTCTGCTCGATGGCAGGAAAGTAGGAGGCAGGCCCCTTCACCTTCGGTTGTTCATCCATGATGGCTTCTCCTCGGGGTGAGTACAGGCTCAGGGTTTGGGGGCGAACTGCTCGAACACCTGCTGTCCGGTCAGGGTCGGGGTGTCGTTCTTGAGGGCATAGAAGTCGGGCTTCTCGTCGATGAAGATCTGCCCGGTGAGCTCGAACCCCTGATCCTGAAACAGGCCGGCGGAGAGGATGTACTCGTCCGTCGGCAACAGATGGTAGAAAAGATGGGTGCCGCAGGTGGGGCAGAATCCGCGCTCCGCCCACTCCGACGAGCGGTAGGCCACCGGGGCCATCCCGGTGAACCGCACGCCCTTGCCCCCGTGCACCGCGAACATGGGCCCCCCTGACCAGCGCCGGCACATGGCGCAGTGACACAGGTTGACCTCCTTGTGATCGCCGCTCGACACGGTGATCCCGCCACACAGACAATGTCCTTCCATGATGCCTCCTGAGAGTTGGGGCGACAGACCGGGCGAACGGGTGCTCGCCTTCTTGCCGCACCAGATGAAGTAGCACGGGATCCGGGGGGCGACAACTGACCATACCGGGGCCTTACCGCGAGGCTGAGGCTCCCGGAGCGGGAAAATCCCCCTCTTTATTCATCGTATGAATGACTCAACACACCCCATGCACCGGATAAATAATGGTCAGGTTCCCTCCTGCAAGGCGATGCGATTCCCCTCGCAATCCCGACACTCCGCCACCCGGAGGCTCTCCCCGACCCCCGACCCGGGTGACGGGATAGAGACAGGCCCCGCCCGATGCCAGTGCCCGGGCCATGGCCCCCTCGATGTCAGCCACCCGCAGATAGATCCGGGTGCCATCCAGGCTCGGCACATAGCTCTCCCCCTTCGCCAGGGCGCCGGAGCAGCCCGCCGTGCCACTTTCCAGGGGAAAGAGCGCCATCTCGTTGCCATCGATCTGCACCCGCTCCAGCACCGTCTCGAAGACCCCCTCATAGAAGCGAATGGCTCTCTCCAGATCCTGTACCGGAATTTCAAAATGAATGGCGATGTTCATGGTCATCCTCCCTCGGTGTGAACCCGCAGGCTATCAGCGCCAAAAGAGGCGCAACAAGCCAGCGCGGCGATCAACAAGGGAGGCGCGCGGCCTCCCCGGGGTGCTTTCGCTTGTACTGACTCTCAGGTCACCGGTGCCCAGGGGTCGCCCTTGCCCGGCTCGTTGCCCTGGGTCCACCACTTGGCCTGATAGATGATCCCCTTGTGGCTCACCTTGTTGCCCGCGGTGTAGACCTTGCCTGCCTCCCAGGCCGGTACCCCGTCCACCAGTGGCGTGCCGGGGTCGACCGGGGCCGGATCCAGCGTGGCCACCACCCGTACCTTGGGCCAGCTGGCGTGGGAGCCGTAGAAGTTGGTCACGCACTTCTCGTAATCCCCCGGCACCAGGGCCGAATAGGCGGTCTGGTACCCCACCAGATCACACTCGAAGGAGTAGCCGCCGGGTCTGTCCGGGTAGTATTTCCAGTTGCCGTCCCAGTTGGTGTAGAGCACGTCGGTGGCGCCGTTGAGGTTGAGGCTGCCATAGGGGATCTGCTGCCAGCAGGTGTTCTTCTCGTCCGCCAGCAGCGGGATCCCGTAGTGGGCCGCAAGCCCCTCCCAGTAGCGGATGCGGTTGACCGGCTGGCCCTTGTTCTTGTTCTGCTCGCCGCACCTCGATGCCACCGTTGATGATGTTGATGGTGGTGCCAAAGCTGTAGCCGATGCCCGCCGCCAGCTCACGCTGGGAGGGCACCCAGGTCCGGTCGATGACGTGCAGCATGGCGGGTTTGGGAGCCTGGGGCGTCAGGAAGAACCAGATGGCGGAGGCGAGGTTGAGCCAGGAGTCCGCCACCAGCCCGGGGTTGTTGAGGAGCACGGTGGCGTCGCCGTCGAACATGGCCTCGGAGAAGGCGCCGTAGTTGAAGTGGTAGGAGAGCTGCTTGGCGCCGCGACCGAAATAGCCCTGACCGGTGCTGCAGGGCCAGCGCCGGTTCTGCCAGTCACTCTGGCCACACCCCGTGGTGTAGCCGGTCTGCCCCTCAGACCAGCCCATCTCCCGCACGTGCACCAGGGCCTGTTGCCACTCCTCCAGCCCCAAGGGGTTGTCGGAGACATTCTCCTTGGCGATGTGGCCGCCGGTCTCCTGGGCAAAGTGGGCGAAGGCGGTGATGATGGACTTCTTGCAGATGGCGTCCGCATTGCGCCCGTCCGTGTAGTCGCCGCAGAAGGCGGGGAACTTGCCCACCGCCCGCAGGAAGCGCTCGTAGGTGTACTCCGGGGCGGCCATCTGGGTCAGGAACTCCCAGTCCGATTCGGTGAAGACCCGCTCGACCCGCTTGACGTTGTCCGGGTTGCCGGGGGCGCGGGCCACGATGGCCTCCACCACCGTGTTGGGCCGGGTGGCCAGGGCGTGGGACCAGATCCCGTACATGGGGTTGGCGGTCTTGGCCTGGGCCGCACTGGCGAGATCCGCCGCCGCCATCACATAGCCGCCGCTGTTCTGGGGATCGGGCTGGATTGTCATGGCGCTCTAGCCGGGCAGCGCCCAGACGAGGGCAACCAGGCAGGCGGTACGCGTGAGCATGAACATGGGTAACCATCCTTGTCTTGAAAATGTCAGGGCGAGCATAGGCATCCTGGCAACTAAATTCACGACAAGAATTAAGAATTTGGCGAAATTGTGAGCCATACCCTCCTGCACTCAGATGGCGCTCGTTTGCAGGGGGATCCAGCCCCGGCCCAGGTCTTGTTGGCACAACCACCCGCACCGGACCAGGGGCCTGGCTCAGATCCCCCCTGCGCGCACCGCCCGGATCAGCAGATTGCGCGGGGTCATGGGTTTGGGGCAGAAGGTGCCCACCTCCACCCGGTAGCCCTGCTCCTCAAGGAAAAGGGCGCGATCGAGCAGCAGCCAGATTTCCAGGGGACGGCGAAACAGGTGGCGCACCAGCTCCATGCGGGCGACGTCGCCAAAGCGCCGCTCCCCCTGTGCCAGCAAGGCGGCGTAGTCGAGCCCCGCGGGCAAGCCCATCCCCTTGCATTCGGCGGCCCAGTGGCAGAAATCCTCGAAGTCCCCGGTCAGCAGGCTCTTTTGCAGGTTGGGCACCGGCAGGTACTCATCCACCCCGCGCACCTGGCGCTGCAGGCAGTCAAAGGCGAGGCGCCACACCACCTCCCGCTCCCGCAACCTGGCGATGCGGGCGCCGCCGGTCACCGTCTCCTGCAGCGGCAGCTTCAGGTCGCTCTTGCCAAGGCGCAGGGCACTGGCCCTGGCGGCCCGGGAGAGGGGCGCATAGTGCTCTCCCCTGATGAGGTGGTAGCAACACGGGGAGAGGGTCACCCCCTGGGCGCCCCCCTCGGCCACCCGCGTCAGCAGATGGGTGTGCAGATCGCCGCAGGCATGGAGCGCCATGGCGTGATGGTGCGGGGCGATGAGGGCCCCGGACTCGGCGGCAAAGGCATCCGCCTCCACGAACCGCATATTGGCGCCGTCGCGCGCGGCGAGCCGCCGCCCCTCTTCGCAGAGCGCCCCCTGCCACTCCAGGCTCAGGATCTCGGCGCCACGGTGCAGCGACACCAGGCGCCCCAGATGCCCCTTGCCGGCGCACCACTCCAGATAGGGACCTTGGTGGGGGGGCAGACAGCCGGTGAAGGCCTCTATCTGCCCCTGCTTGCGTCCCGGCATGTACATCGCCATGGCCCTGGCGCACTGGACGGGCTCTGGGGCGAAAGGGGCAAGCTCGCCGAGAGCCTGCAACTCGGCCCCCGCCGGGATCCAGGGGGCGAGCAGGGTGCAGAGCGCATCCATGTCCCCGTCGAGGTGCGCTATCTCGTCAAGGGTCAGGGCTGCCAGGCACTTCGCAAGGGCTGGCGCCTCGCGGGCAAAGGCGATCCCCAGGTGGTGATAGGGCTGGTATTGCCACCAGCGTCGCTCGGCAGTGAGCAAGCAGTCCAGTTGTCGAAAACGGTGGGCCAGCACGGTGAACCTGTCCTTTGGCGCAAAAAGGGAGGCTCATTCTAGCGATCTGCCGTCAAAAAGCACTCGCCTGTGCGCCTCTGGTAGCCTGACAAAAAGCAGGGATTTGTGCTATATTCCGCCCCCTCATTCGCGCAGCCCGCCACGGCGAGCCGCTTTACCCCTATAAACGGAACCCAATCATGACCATCAATGCCATCCTGCAAGCCCGTGCAAATGCCAAATGCGAGCTGTGTGGCGCAGAACATGCGCTGACTGCCTTCCCGGTGCCGCACTCCCCCGCCAGCGACGACGACCACAGCGTGGCCCTCTGCGCCACCTGCCGCGGCCAGCTGGAGCAGCCGGACACCACGGAGGTGAACCACTGGCGCTGCCTGGGTGACAGCATGTGGAGCCAGGTGCCGGCGGTGCAGGTGATGGCCTGGCGCCAGTTGAAGGCCCTCGTCGCCCGGGGCGAGCTCTGGGCCCAGGACATGCTGGACATGATGTACATGGAAGACGAGGTCAAGGCCTGGGCAGACGCCGGCGTGACCAGCGACGATGACGACAGCGTGCCGACCGTCGACTCCAATGGCGCCGTGCTGGTGGAAGGGGACTCCGTCACCCTGATCAAGGATCTGGACGTCAAGGGCGCGGGCTTCACCGCCAAGCGCGGCACCCTGGTCAAGGGCATTCGCCTGACCAACAACCCGCTGCACATCGAGGGCAAGGTCAACGGCATGCAGATCGTGCTGGTGGCCGCCTACCTGAAGAAGGCCTGATACCGCCCCTTCAAGCCAGAAGCGCCCCCAGGGGCGCTTTTTTGTTGCCTCTGTTTCCTGCCGTTCGGGTGGCACTCGCGGGAAACTGGACTATCCTGCAAACCAGTTCCGCGGTATGCCCCTCCCCTGACTGTCAGTGCGCCAACGGAGAGGGCCTTCCCGGCACGCATGGAAAGACCCCGGGCACCCTGATCCCCATGGCGCCCACGAGACAAGGAGCCGCCCCATGGCCAGCAAGAAAGAGATCAAGAAGAAGATCGCCGCCCGCCAGGCGAAAATCGCCAAGCACGAAAGCAAGATCAAAAAGCTGAAAAAAGCCCTGAAATAGGGGCTGACAACCATTAAAACCGCCTGATGGCGGTTTTTTCATTACTGCGTTGGCCGCAAGGCGCGTCGAGTGGCCATGACTGCCAACCTCCGGCTAGCACCAATACTTCCTGTTCCAACCACAATCCCCTTTCGATCAGATATATAAGGACCTCTTCCAGTTGCTTGCCATGCTCACTCACCACGGGGACCTCCTCCCATGGGATCTTGCCTCTGCTGATCGGTTGCCCCTCCAGACGGCGGATCAGAGTGCGGGCATAGTGATGAACATAGGCCATCAAGGTGTCGGGTAGCCAAAGAGCCAACGGACGACGAAGGGCATGGGCCAGCTCGTTAGCGATATCCAATCCGCGCTGATCCAGATCGCCAAAATGGGCCCAGGGTACGGCAGCCGGCAACAGCGGGAATACCTGACGTGCCAACTTGGTATTGCGGCCAGGCACATAGAGCAACAACTCCCCCACTTGCAGCGGGTAATCCACGAAAGCTCCCTTGTTCTCCACCGTGACCAGTTGCCGCCCCTGCCACTCAATGCCATGTAACTTACTCAAGCAGCGCTCCGGTAAGACCAGCTCTCCCAATAGTGCCAGTTGCGCCCTCATGTCGTGGCGCAGTCCGTCCTGGTCGATGAGTGACAGCGGGCTCAGCGTGCGAAGTCGAATCACTTCATCCTGTGTCAGCGTGATGTCGATAGCATCATTATCTGGATCTATCCCGCTCTTGCTGTCCCCATGCCAGAGGGCATGAAAACTGGCCTGGTTTAGATGTGCGGGCAGGTCCACCCCGAGAGCCCGTATCGTGTCACGCCTGTCCGGCATCACTGGTGCAACCTGTGCCAGCTGTGCTGCGAGATAATTCCTTCCAGCATCGGTCAACACATGACGAGCCCCTCGTCCCACTGGCTTGACTCCACCCACAGCCTGCAGGAGATCTCTCAACTCGCGGCCATGCTTGCTATCGAGTGAATATCCCTGGTTATTAGTGTCTGCCAGCAAGCGGGCACAGAGATCCTGCACTCGACGCTCATCAAAAAGTGACATCCTCCCCCCTCATTCATTGCGGTTCCATATGGCCAAGTAGAGGGGATCTTTCTGTCCACAACAGTGATCTTTCTCGCACCAAAGAAAGAGCGCTTCAAGGAACCCTGCAAGTCGACAAGCTCGAGGCAGGACGAGCAGCGCTTACGATTGGCGATCCATCGATATCGGTGAAATCAGTATGCTGCGACGCCATTGGTTAGCCGGTGAGAAAAAAGACAGCTTATCTGCGGTTTTAACACATCATAAAAAACTGCCTTAATGCGATTTTTTTATACACATCCTTGCCTATTGCATTTCCAGCCGCAGACCATGCTGCACCGGATTGCCCTCCCCTGAATCCTCTTCGGGGCCGGGAGAGACGCCGCTGGACGACTCGTCAAAGAGGCTGGCATCATGCCTGCTTTGACGCCAAGGATGTGCTCATGAACCCCAATACCTGGATGCTGTTTGCGCTGGCCTATCTGCTGGCGACACTGACCCCTGGCCCCAATGTGCTGCTGGTGGTCAAGAACGGTCTGCAACACGGCTGGCGCGCCGCCCTTGTCAGCATCCTCGGCAACCTGGGGTGCCAGGCCATCCTCATCGGTCTGGTCGCCATGGGGGTGGGCCCCTGCTGCAAACCCTGCCTCCCCTCTTTGTCGCCCTCAAGCTGGCGGGGGGTGGCTACTTGGTGTATCTGGGCTACAAGGCGCTGCGCGCGGCCAATACCGGTGCCCAAGGGCTCTCTCCCTCCACCGCTCGGGGACGCACCAGAACCACCCTCTCCTTGTTGCGAGAAGCCTTTCTGGTCTCCGCCAGCAACCCCAAGACCATCGTCTTCCTCTGCGCTCTGCTGCCCCAGTTCCTCGATCACCAGAGTCCGCTGACGCTGCAGTTCATCACCATGTACCTGACCATCTGCGCCATCGTCAGCCTGGTGCATCTGTGCTATGTCGCCCTGGCTAGGCGCGCCGGTCGCTACTTCAAGCCAGGTCGCGGCGAGCGCCTCGTTGGCCGCATCACCGGCGGACTCTTCATCACCCTGGGCGGCGCCATCCTGCTCAGTGGTCGTCCCTGATCCCTGTGCCTCACCGTTGCTGACATTATCTGCACCATCGGCGCCGCTTGGGCGCCGCGGATCCCGGCCACCGCGGCTAGAGTTGTAGGCGTGTCTGTATATGAGCCTGCGGTGGAGCGCCATATGTATTCCTACACCCTCACCTTCCGGGAGGAGGCCGACAAGCTGACGGCCCCCGAACACGAGATCCGCTTGCAAAGCCCGGCACAGGCCGGTGATTTCATCATTCTCTCCGATGGCAGTCGCCATCAGGTGATGTTCGTCACCCACCGCGCCCACTACAGCAGCCTCTACCTCGACAAGGGGGTCCGCATCCCCCAGAGCTGATACAGGCATCGTCTTTCGCTCCTGCTATGGTGAGAGAGGGCTGCAGCTCGCCAACGCAAGCCCCTTGCCGCCCAGGGAGCGGCAAGCCCGAATGACCCATTGCCAGAGGTATTGATCATGTTCAGACAGACCGCGCTCATCCTGACCCTCACCCTGTTGGGCAGCGCCCAGGTTCACGCCATCTTAAATGCGAAAGGGGACTCCCTCCGACGTAGGTGGGAGGGGAATTTCGCCGGGGCGTCAGCCCCGCTGGTTTTGAATGTATTGCTTGA
>NZ_JBFOCK010000076.1:0-2615 GCF_040907765.1 Aeromonas sp. s9 | reverse complement strand
TGCGTATTCCGGCGAAGTTGAACAGCCATTCCGGCCAACGTGAACACCCTGATCCTTAACGCGCTCACGTCACCCCGTTTCTAACTCGAGTGTTCAGATTGGGTCAACTCACTTCTCCTCTTTCTCATCGATTCTCCCTTCAGTGACAGCCGGTGAGCGTTGTGCATCAGCCGGTCCAGGATCGCATCTGCCAGAGTGTTGTCCCCCAAGCTCGCGTACCACTCTTCCGTTGGCAGCTGACTGACCACGACCGTCGAGTATTTCCCGTACCGATCATCCATGATCTCCAGCAGGGCGTTGCGCTGCTCGGCATTCACCGCTTCCAGTCCCCAGTCATCCAGGATCAGCAGCTCTATCCTTGCCAGTTGACCCAGCAGTCTGGCGTAACTGCCATCTACCTTGGCCTGGCTCAGCTCAAGTAGCAGACGCGGCAGCCGGTAGTAACGAGTGCTGTGCCCCTGCTGACAGGCTTGGTAGCCCAGCGCACAGGCTAGGTAGGTTTTTCCGCAGCCACAGGGGCCGGTAATGAGCAGGTTCTGGCCCCGGCGCAGCCACTCTCCTTGGGCCAGGTTTGCCACCTGTGACCGCTCCAGGTTGCGTGCAGACTGGTAGTCCACCTCTTGCACCGTGGCCTGGAGTTTGAGCCTCGCCTGCTTGACCAGCCGAGCTTGTTTACGCTGCTCCCGGCTCAGTTGTTCGTGTTCGACCAGCAGGCTTAGCCGCTCGATGAAGGGCAGCCCTTCGTAGGTACTTGCCTGTTCCAGTTGTTGTTGCACGGCATCCGCCATGCCGGTCAGTTTCAGGTGTCTCAAGCGGGTCAGCGTTTGTTGGGTCATGGGACGTATCCTCTTTAGTGGAAGCTCTGGGGGCCACGGATGTTCTCGTGCTCTTGCGGTAACTCTGGGTAGCTCAGCGGGCTTGCGGGCAGTTGGTCGCGGCCACTGGTCAGCACCGACTTGAGCTGTTTGAGTCGCACCAGACCTTCCCGGTTGGCCAACTGGCAACAGGCTTCAACCCGTGATGGCGGATATTCCCGGCTAAGACTCAGCAGCCCCAGGCAGAGTCGGTATGCCTGCTCGGCATGGGCTTTCTCTTCCAACCGTTCGCTAACCCAGCACAAGGTGCTCGGTCCGATGTCAGCAGCCCACTGTTTAAGACGCCCTGGCGTCCAGCGTTGCTGCTTGCTGTGACGTTCCGGCATGTGCTCAGGGAGCGTGCTCATCCCCGGGATGGTTTTACGTGGATGGCTCGCGACCAGCTGTTGCTGGTGATAGACCTGAAGCAGTGTGTCGCCTGCATGGAGCTCCAGTTGCTGACCCACATACTGGTGTGGCACCGAGTAATGGTGCTGCTCATAGCTGACGTGATAGTCGATGTTGACCTTGACCGTTTTGATGGCGACATAGCGATAGGGATGCACCGGTAGTGACCCCAGTGCCGGGCGGTCCAACTGCTCAAACGCCTCGCGTCGGTTACCGGGCAGCTGCTTGAACGGGCGCTCGTTGAGCTCATTCAACAAAGCCCGGATGCACTGGTTTAGCTCGGCAAGCGAGAAGAAGGTCTGATGGCGTAGACGAGCCAGGATCCAGCGCTCGACGATCTGCACACCCACCTCGGCCTTGGCTTTGTCCTTAGGCTTGTAAGGGCGAGCTGGCATCACCGCCACCTGATAGTGCTCGGCCAACTGCTGGTAGCTGGGGTTGAGCTCGGGATCGTATCGGCAAGCCTTGCTGACACCGCTCTTGAGGTTGTCGGGGATCAGCAGTACCGGTGTCCCGCCGAAAAACTCAAAGGCACGGACATGGCTTTGCAGCCAGTCCGGCAGTGACTGGGACCAGGTGGCCTCGGCAAAGGTGTAGTTGGACGCACCGAGCACGGCGACAAAGACTTGTGCCTGACGGACCTCACCCGTAGTCGGCGACACGATGGGCACCGTGGGCCCGCAGTAGTCGATAAAGAGCTTTTCCCCCGCCTTGTGGATCTGGCGCATGGAGCGCTTTTGCAACTGACACCAGGACTTGTAACGGTCACAGAACTGGGAGTAGCTGTAACAGCTATTGGGATAGCGCTGGGTGTACTCCTCCCAGAGCAGCTGTTTGGAGACCCCCTTGCGCTTGAGCTCCTGATGGACAGAGGGCCAATCCGGCACAACATGGCGGGCCGAGATGGTGGTATCGGCCTGCGGATAGAACAGGGCAGCCAGTCGGCCATCATCAAGCTCGGTAGGTAAGGGCCAGGTAAGGCCGAGCGCCTGGGCACTTTTGAGGAGTTTCTGGATGGAGCCGACACTGACCTTGGTACAGATACTGATTTGGCGAACAGAGAGGTCAGCTTCCAGCCGCAGTCGCAGCACTTCACGAATTTTACGCATTGCAATCCTCTTGGCAGACATAGGCTCTTCCCTGGCAAAAGGGAGAGCGTATCAAAGGTTTTTAAATCAATGCGTTAAGGATGATTCCGGTGAATGTGAACAGTGATTCCGGGATGTTGAACACTGTTTCCGGAAAGGAGGGGCGAAGTGTTCAGGTTGAACCGGAATGAGCGTTCACATTGGTCCGGAAATGGTGTTCACGTTGAATCGGAATTGGTGTTCATGATCGGCCGGAATATGCACC
>NZ_JBFOCK010000075.1:0-32840 GCF_040907765.1 Aeromonas sp. s9 | reverse complement strand
TGGAACAGGTCGTAGACCACCTCCGCCTGCGGGCAGTGTTGCTTCACCTCCAGGTCGAACGCCGTGTTCATGTCCATCGCCACCGCCTCAATCTGCTGGCATCGCTCGCCGAGCTGCTCGAAGAAGGGACGGATAGCGGCCCGACTGTTGCCGTGCCCCACCCACAGGACGCGGGTTCGCTCGGCATCCATGATCACGGTGGCATAGCGGTGTCCCTTGTGCAGGGCAAACTCATCCATCACCAGCCGCCGCACCTCCCCAAGTTCGATGGTGCCCACACTAGTCTGCAAACGGCGCTTGTCGATCTCCTTGATGGTGTGCCAACCGACCCCGGTGAGCTGGCTGACATGGCGGATGGGGAGGTACTGAACGAGCGCTTCAATCCAGCACTGCATGCGCCGGGTGAGGCGGGAGCCAGAGGGGAGCCAGTCGATATGTTCACTGACGCGACCACAGCGCAGACAGTCGACGCGGCGAACAGGCAGTTGTAACCAGACTTGTCGGTCAAATAGGTCTCGCTCACGCACCCGGCGGATACGTTGGTCGTGGATCAATGGCGTGGGTTGCAGGCATCGGCGACAACGGGGCAAGAAGTCGGCGCGAGGCTCAAGGGTAAACAGGGTGTGATGGTTGGCAGAAAGCGCTTGGGCGATGACGGTATAACCTGGCCAGAAGGAGGTAATATCAATATGATGCACGGCGACAGCAGGGTGATGGTGGTGGTGTGTTTGGCGACAACCAGTTTACCAGCACCCTGTCTGTCAACTTCCACTTTCCCAGGATCCCGCGAAGAACCTGATGAAAGGCATGGCTGGCACCGACGCTGTGGATGCGACCGAGGTAACGCCCCACCCACTCCAGCTGGTCCAGGTTGTCCACCTCGAACTGACGCCCCCCAACGCTCTGCCAGATGGCAAACGGGTAGCCCTGATGCTCCAGCAGGGTCTCGCCGGCAAAGGCAATGGGAGCGGCGACCGGGATCTCAGTTTCACAGAGGCGAGCGGCAAACGCGTGCTCTTCCAGGATCTGGGCCCGGCTCCAGCGACCGGGGCGGTAGAACTTCACCACGTAGCGACGGCGATCCTCATCCTGGAACTGATAGACGCGGTTCTCGTAACTGTTGAGCTCGATAAGGCCGGAGTCGATGCGCAAGCCGCTGAGATCGATGGCATCCATGATGAGATCGGGATTGAGGTCGGAATAGTTGAAACGCATGTCATCCACCATAGAAAAGGGGCGCTGTTGCGCCCCATTCTATCACCACTGTCTGCCGTTGCCGTGCATGGCGGTGCGCCTTGCCGTCACAACCTGCTGATAAACTTGCTCGGTTGGCGCAAGGTCCCCTTGCTGTCATCCGGCGCCGCGCCTGCCCGCTTGAGCACGAACTGGACGTCCAGAGTGGGGCGCTTCAGGTTGAAGGGATCCACCGCCAGACTCACCGGCAGGGTATAGATCTCACCCGCCTTCAGGGTCACCTCGCGGGGTCCGAACCACTGGTACTCCGGCAGCCCTTCCACGTCCAGCCGGTAGGTCTGGGAGTTCAGGGTCTTGTTGAGGATCTTCAGGGTATAGGTGTTCTCGATGAGCCCTTCACTGTTTTCCCGGAACAGCTGGTTGCGATCCCGCAGGATATCGAGCCCCATGGGCATGATGGACATGGCGTTATAGACGAAGACCCCCAGCATGACGACCATCACCAGGCCATAGCCAATCAGCTTGGGTCGCGCCACCTGGGTTTCACTGTGGGCCAGCTTGTGCTCGGTGGTGTAACTGATGAGCCCCTTCGGATACCCCATCCGCTCCATGGTCTGATCGCAGGCGTCGACACAGGCGCCGCAGTTGATGCACTCGTACTGCAGGCCGTCACGGATGTCGATGCCGGTCGGGCAGACCTGCACGCAGAGGTCGCAGTCGATGCAGTCCCCCAGCCCCAGAGCCTTGGGATCGGCCTTGCGACCACGGGCGCCGCGGGTCTCGCCACGCTGGCTGTCATAGCCGACGATGTAGGTGTCCTTGTCGAACATGGCGGACTGGAAGCGGGCATAGGGGCACATGTGGATACACATGATGGCGCGCATCCAGCCGGCGTTGCCATAGGTGCAGGCGGCGAAGAACAGCACCCAGAAGATGACCCAGCCTCCCGCCTGCAGGGTGACGAAATCGGGCACCAGGTGGAAGGCATCCTGGAAGTAGGCGACGAAGGTCAGCCCCGTACCCAGCGACAGCAGGATCCAGGCCAGGTGCTTGGCGCCCTTCCGGGCCAGCTTCTCACCGCTCCAGGGTGCCGCATCCAGCTTGCGACGCTTGTTGGCGGCCCCTTCCAGCTTCTCCTCGAACCAGATGAACAGGAAGGTCCACACCGTCTGGGGACAGAGGTAGCCGCACCAGACCCGGCCCAGGAAGGTGGTCACAAAGAAGAGGGCGAAGGCCGCGATCATGAAGACCCAGGCCAGCAGGGTGAGATCCTGCGGCCAGATGGTGGCACCGAAGATATGGAACTGCTGGTGCTCCAGATCGAACAGCACCGCCTGACGGCCGTCATAACGCAGCCAGGGCAGGAGGACAAAGAGCGCGACGAAGAACCAGCCCATGGCCTTGCGCACCCGCTGCCAGTAGCCGGTCTGGGAGCGGACATAGATGCGGTTGCCGGGGTTGAACCTGTCATCTCCCGCCTTGAAGGTGTTGGGATTGAAAGTCCCGGTGACGTCACCGGTCACATCCTTGATGTCGATCTTGTCCTTGTCGGCCATTGCAACACATCGCTCCACTCATATTGTTATGAAAGCGATTATATCTTAAACAACCTGCTAATTGTGTGGGTTAAATGTATCTATAGTTCGAGTCCCGTCGCAATTTCAGGCAACAAAAAAGGCCCATAGCCAGTTGACTATGCGCCTTTTAATAGATTCTCTTGAAACCTTTCTCTGATGGCGATGTGACGCCCGGATTACTTGATGCCGCGGGCCTTGAGCAGGGCTTCCTTGAAGTCGGGCACGTGATCCTTGGCCAGCCCCGGGATCATCGCCTGCTTGTCGGATTCCCGCATCTTGAGGTGGTAGATCAGCATGTCGTCGGTCAGTGCGGACAGGGGACCGTCAAATCCCGCCTCCTCGGCCAGTTTGGCAACAAACTGCACCAGGCTGAGATCCTGCTCCTTGATCCAGGCAGGCTGCAGCAGTTCCAGCAGCTCTTCGATACGATGACATTGCATAGACGACCTCTTTAATCTGTCTTGTGAAACTCAGGCAACCTTACCCATCAAGGCTACTTCGATACGATCCCGGCCATTATGCTTGGCCTGATAGAGCGCCGCATCCGCTTTCTGGATGAGCTCGGCAATGGAGTGATGCTGATCCGGCACCAGGGTCGCCACCCCGAAGCTGCAACTGACCCGCCCCGAGACCCGGGATTTGTGGTGGGGAATGCCGAGGGCTCGCAACGAGATACGCACCTGCTCGGCGATCTGCATGGCCCCCTGCAAGGTGGTGCAGGGCAGCAGCAGGGCGAACTCCTCTCCGCCGTAACGGGCAGCGAGATCGTCTTCCCGCCGCAGCACTTCGGCCAGCAGGCTCGCCACCTGCTGCAGGCACTGGTCCCCCACCTGGTGACCATAGTGATCATTGAACTGCTTGAAGTAGTCCACATCCACCAGCACCAGAGAGAGAGGCGCCCTGGCACGGTGGCAGCGACGCCAGGCGCGCGCCAGGGAGTCGTCGAGATGGGCCCGGTTGGCGATGCCGGTCAGACCGTCGAGGCGGGACGTGAGCTTGAGGTGCTCGGAGACCGCCTTCAGCTCGGCCACCAGATCCGCATTGGAAAAACTGTGGTAGAGAGAGGCCACCTGATCCCGCCGCAGGCGCCGCAGCAGGGTCGGCAGAAAGACGAACAGATACCCCGCCAGCATGCAGGAGACGATACGCTCCTGGGTGTTGCCGCCACTGAGCTCGAACAACATGGCAAACCCGAGGGGCAGCACGGCCCCATAGAGGGTACGACGGCTGCCGAACAGCATGATGGCGCTGCCGGTCAGGATCAGGCTGGAGAGCATCATCATGGCGGCACGATAGGTGTCGGGCAGCTTGTCCATGTAGAGCAGCACGCCCAGTGCCCAGACGATGGAGGTGATGGTCACCCCGACAAAGAGCTCGCGCTCGAGCACCGGCAGCGGAAGCTCCGCCAGCCTGGGCTGGCGCCAGCGCAAATGCCACCAGCGCCCCAGCAACAGCAACAGGACCAGACCGAGCCAGCCCAGCGACTCGCTGGCCGGCAGGTAATCGTGGAACAGCAGGCTCCAGCTGATCGCCAGCAGCCCCAGGCAAGGCAGGCTGAAGGAGGCGTGGGTATAGAGCTGGACCATGATGGCCCGCCGCACCTGATATTTCACACTCTGTGTCAACTGGGTACTCCCTGTACAAGAGCCGCACAGTTTAACACTCCCCTTTCCTGCTCAACAATCAATCGACCGCTATTAAGTTGCCACTCAGCGCGTCCTCTCCCGCACAGGCCCCGACAGACCCTTTTCTGCAGGGTCGAATGGCGCAACCCTCCCTCACCCTTTCTCCAGCTCGTCGAGGATGGGGCACTGGGGATTCGCATCTCCGTGACAGCAGCTCACCACCTCCTCGAGGGCGCTGAGCATGGCTTGCAAACCGGCGATGCGGGAGCGCAGATCGACGATTTTCTCCTGGGCCAGCTTCTTCACCTGGGCACTGGTTCTGTGCTCGTCCCGATAGAGCGCCAGCAGCTCCTGACACTCCTCCAGATTGAAGCCGGTCTCCCGCGCCCGCTTGACGAAGCGCAGCTCCCGCAGGGAGGCATCCGTATAACTGCGATACCCGTTGTCGCTGCGCACTGGCGACGAGATGAGGCCGATGCTCTCGTAGTAGCGGATGGTCTTGGCGGTCAGGCCGGTGGCCTTGGCGACCTTGCTGATGTTCATGAATGACTCCTTTGGGATTCAGATGCACGCAGGCTGCCCGCCCGGGGCTGCCAGCGCTTCAATAACAGGGAATTGCTCAAGACGGTGATGCTGCTCAGGGCCATGGCCGCCCCCGCCAGCTCGGGACTGAGGTAACCCAGTGCCGCCAGCGGAATGCCGATGATGTTGAACACGAAGGCCCAGAACAGGTTCTGCTGGATGGTGCGCCAAGTGGCCGCCGAGATGTCGATGGCATCGGCCACCAGCCGCGGATCAGACCGCATGAGGGTGATGGAGGCGGTCTCCATCGCCACGTCGGAGCCGGAGCCCATGGCGATGCCCACATCCGCCGCCGCCAGCGCCGGGGCGTCGTTCACCCCGTCTCCCACCATGGCGACCAGCCCACGGGTTTGCGCCCGCAGCGCCTCGACTTTTTCCACCTTGCCGGCTGGCAGCACGGAGTCAAAGGCCCCGTCCAGCCCCAGTTTGGCGGCGATATGGGCCACCGGCGCCGGCGCATCTCCGCTCACCAGCCAGCTGGCGATGCCGCGCTGGCGCAGGGTGGCGATGGCATCCGGGCTCTCGGGGCGCAGGGTATCGGCCAGCGCGGCGATACCAGCCACCACGCCGTCGATGGCCACCCAGACCCGGGTCGCGCCGTCGGCAGGCTGTTGATCCTGCGCGGGCACCTCAATACCGAGCTGGGCCAGCAGGGATCCATTGCCGATGGCGACTGCGTGACCGGCGACCTGACCGACAATACCGGCACCGACCCGCACCTCGACCGCGTCGGGCTGGGGCAGCATCGCCTCTTTGCCGACCGCCTCGCGCATGGCCAGCGCCAGCGGGTGTTCGCTCGCCTGCTGCAGAGCGGCAGCGAGGCGCAGTTGCTCATCGTTGCCGCTCCAGCTCGCCAGCACGGGCCTGCCCTGAGTGAGCGTACCTGTCTTGTCGAAGATGAGCGCCTTGATGGCGTGGGCCTTCTGCAGGGTATCGACATCTTTTATCAGAATGCCGTGGCGCGCCGCCACCCCGGTACCGGTGACGATGGCCGCCGGCGTCGCCAGCCCCAGCGCACAGGGACAGGCGATGACCAGCACGGCTACCGCCGCCAGCAGCGCCTGACCGAAGTCGCTGGTGATGGCGTACCACACCAGCAGGGTGAACAGGGCGATGGCCATCACCACCGGCACGAACACGGCGGAGACCTTGTCCACCAGCTGCTGCAACGGCGCCTTGCCCATCTGGGCGTTTTCCACCAATGCGATGATCTTGCTGAGGCTGGAGTCCTCCCCCACCGTAGTGGCTTCAATTTCCAGCACACCGGAGCGGTTGATGGCACCGCCCAGCACCTTGTCGCCCTCACCGCGCGGCACCGGCAGGCTCTCACCGGTGAGGATCGACTCGTCCAGCTCGCTCTCGCCGCTCACGATTCTGCCATCCACCGGCACCCGTTCCCCCACCAGCACCCGCAGCCTGTCGCCGCGCAGCACCTCGTCGATGGCAACGCTCTGCCAGCGCTCGCCGCGCCAGACGGTGGCGGTTTCCGGCCGCAGCGCCATCAACTCGCGAATGGCGGACTGGGTACTGCGTCTGGCTCGCGCTTCCAGCAGTTTTCCGAGGGAAATCAGGGTAATGATGATGGCACTCGCCTCGAAGTAGAGCTGGCCACTGGCGGCCATCCCCAAATTAAGCAGCAGATAGAGGCTGTAGAAGTAGGCCGCGCTGGTACCGGTCGCCACCAGCACATCCATGTTGGCGGAGCGGTTCTTGATGGCGAGCCAGGCGCCGCGATAGAAGCGGGCCCCGATCCAGAACTGCACCGGGGTGGCGAGCACCAGCTCCAGCCAGGCGGGCAGATGCCAGGGGAACAACCCGGCCATGGCCAGCATCCCCACCAGCAGCGGCAACGTCAGCAAAGCCGAGACGATGACCCGGGTTTGCGCCTGACGGGCGCTGGCGGCCTCCTGCGCTTCCCGCTCCAGCAACTGCTGGCGGCGGCCGCTGGCCGAGCCCTGCGCCAGTTGGGCGCCAAAGCCGAGGGCTTCGATCTGCTCGCGCAGGGCCGCGGGCGTCTGCATCCCGGGTACCAGCACGATCCGGGCCTGCTCGATGGAGAAGTTGACGTCGGCGGAGATGATGCCGGGCAGCGCCGCCAACATCTTGTTCAGGCGGGCCGAGCAACCGGCACAAGTCATACCGGTAATTTGAAACAGGATGGTCTCGCTGCCGTAGTCGTAACCCTGCGCCTGGATGCTCTCCAGCACCGCCGGCAAACGATCAGGGCTGGCCAGCTCGATGGCGGCTTGCTCCAGTGCGAAGTTGACGGTGGCCGATACCCCGTCGAGCTTGTTGAGGGCGGTCGTGATGCGGCCGGCGCAGTTGGCGCAGCTCATGCCGCTGAGCGGCAACTGCAAATGAATGGGTGATTGAAGATGAGTGGTCATGTTGTTCCTCCCCGGAACCCGTCGGCACCACAAAACGCCGACTGGCAAACCCTAACCTTTACTGTAAGGGCAAGCTCAAGCCACATGATCCACTTTTTTCAGATGAAAAAAACGGCGCCCGTTTGCTGCCAGAGAGCCAACGGGCGCCGCATTCAGCTATTGCGCGGTGTGAGCGGAGCTCAGATACCGTACTGGGCGCGGTAAGCCTTCATGGCGGCCAGTTGCGCCGCCAGCTCCGGCTGTTCGGCCTGCTTCTCTTCCAGATACTGGATCAAGTCGCTCATCTGGATGATGGCGATGATGTGAGCGCCGTAGTCACGCTCCACTTCCTGAATGGCGGAGAGCTCGCCCTTGCCCTTCTCCTGACGGTCCAGCGCGATCAGCACGCCAGCCAGGGAGGCGCCGTTGGCCTGGATCAGATCCATGGATTCGCGGATGGCGGTGCCGGCAGTGATGACATCGTCCACCAGCATGATGCGCCCCTTGAGCGGGCTGCCCACCAGATTGCCACCCTCGCCGTGATCCTTGGCCTCCTTGCGGTTGAAGCACCAGGGCACGTCCACGTCGTGCTGCTCCACCAGCTGCACCGCGGTGGCGGAGGCGATGGGGATCCCCTTATAGGCCGGGCCAAACAGCACGTCGAATTCGATGCCGGCATCCATCAGGGCGGCGGCATAGAAGCGGCCGAGACGGGCCAGATCGCGGCCGCTGTTGAACAGGCCGGCGTTGAAGAAGTAGGGGCTTTTACGACCGGATTTCAGGGTAAATTCACCGAATTTGAGGACCTGTTTCTCCAGGGCGAACTCGATAAATTGACGCTGGTAGGCTTTCATTCTGGCTCCTTGCTTGGCTTGTCGTTTACTGGTGTGGGGGTATAAAAAAACGCGGTCAATGCCGCGTTTTTCAAATCAGAAATTCAGGAGAGCGCCTGCTTCTGCAGCGCTATGATGTCGTCGATGCCGCCCTTGGCCAGCGCCAGCATCTCCAGCAGCTCCTCGTGGGTGAAGGGTTCGGCCTCCGCGGTGCCCTGCACCTCGATGATGCGACCATCTTCGGTCATCACCACGTTCATGTCAGTCTCGGCGGCGGAGTCTTCGATGTACTCCAGATCGCAGATGGCCTCCCCTTCGAACATACCGACGGAGACGGCCGCGATCATCTGCTTGAGCGGGCTCTGTTTGATCAGCCCCTTCTCCACCATCCAGTTCAGCGCATCCACCAGCGCCACGCAGGCCCCAGTGATGGCGGCGGTGCGGGTACCGCCGTCGGCTTGCAACACGTCGCAGTCAACGGTAATGGTGTGCTCGCCCAGGGCACTCAAGTCTACCGCCGCGCGCAGGGAGCGGGCGATCAGACGGGAGATCTCCAGGGTGCGGCCGCTCTGCTTGCCGGAGGCCGCTTCGCGGTTCATCCGGGAGTGGGTGGAGCGCGGCAGCATGCCGTACTCGGCAGTGACCCACCCCTGCCCCTTGCCTTTGAGGAAGCGCGGCACGCTGGTGTCGACGCTGGCGGTGCAGAGCACGCGGGTGTGGCCGAATTCCACCAGCACGGACCCTTCAGCATGCTTGGTGAAGTGGCGGGTGATGGTTACCGGACGCACCTGGGCGGCGCTGCGATCGCTGGGACGGGACATGGGACTGACCTCTGGGCTGGCTGAATTGGCGCAGGAGTATAAGCGATCGCTACTCAAATATCAGCCGCTAAAACCACCTCGTCGGCTGACGGAGCAGGCCTGGCTGAGTATACTGGCCGCACACTTCATCAAGCCCGGAACAATCAATGATTCACAGCATGACCGCCTACGCCCGCAAGGAACTCAAGGGCGACTGGGGCACAGCCGTTTGGGAAATTCGTTCGGTCAACCAGCGCTATCTGGAGACCTACATTCGCCTGCCGGAACAACTGCGCAGCCTGGAGCCGGTTCTGCGTGAGCGCTTCCGGGCCAAGCTGCAGCGCGGCAAGGTGGAGTGCAACCTGCGCTTCGAGGCCGCCCAGGCCGCCGCCAGCCAGCTGCACATCAATGAAGAGCTGGCCAAACTCATCATCGAGAGCGCCAACTGGGTGATGAAAGAGGCGGGCCAGGGTCAGCTCAATCCGGTGGACGTGCTGCGCTGGCCGGGGGTCATGGCTGCCGCCGAGCAGGACATGGACGTGGTCGCCACCGAGCTGATGGCCGGCTTCGACCTGACCATGGAAGACTTCCTCGCCTCACGCGCCAGCGAAGGGGCCAACCTCAAGGCGCTGATCGAACAGCGTCTGGCCGGCATCCAGGTAGAAGTGAAGAAGGTGCGCGAGCACCTGCCGCAGATCATCGAGTGGCAGCGCCAGAAGCTCACCGACCGGCTGGCCGAAGCTAAGGTGGAGCTGGATCCTGCCCGCATCGAGCAGGAGATCGTGCTGCTGGCCCAGAAGATCGACGTGGCCGAAGAGCTGGATCGCCTGGAGATGCACATCAGCGAGACCAACAAGATCATGAAGAAGGGTGGCGCCTGTGGCCGTCGTCTCGACTTCATGATGCAAGAGTTCAACCGCGAGTCGAACACGCTGGGCTCCAAGTCGATCAACGCCGAGGTGACCCAGTCCGCCGTCGAGCTGAAGGTGCTCATCGAGCAGATGCGCGAGCAGATCCAGAACATCGAGTGATCTCCCTCATCGATGCACCAGCCCCCGCCACCCGGGGGCTTTTTTTATGCTCGTTTCCCGCAGCGCTCAGCCGCCTGACTGATGGCAGGCTCGAGCAAAGGGAGCCCGACATGTACCATCACGCAAAGAGGGTCTGCCATGCAGACCCTCTCGCTTTTCCGAACCACTTAGGTTTGTCGCCCGTTCAGGCTAGACCGGTGACTTCAGCCTTCGGCTGCGCAGCAGAAGGGGGAGCTGGTAGAGCACCAGAGCGCCCAGCACCAGGCCGGCGCCTGCCAGCTTGGCGGGGCCCAGCGGTTCGTCATAGAAGAGGGTGCTTAAGATCAGGGTCCAGACCGGTTCGAGCAGCATCAGCAGGGCGGCGTGGGCCGTGGTCATCCGGCTCAGGGCGTGGGTGAGCAGCCAGTAGCGCAATGTGGTGGCGATCAGGACGCTGGCCGCAAACCAGCCCCAGATGCCAGTGCCGATGCTGGCGGGCCACTGCTCGGTCAGCAGGGAGAGCAGGGTGCCGAGCAGTCCGGTCACCGCCAGCTGGATGCAGGTGAGCCAGGTAGGGGGAATGGACTGGGCGAAGTGGCGGTGCACCGCGAGCTGGACCCCCAGGGTGGCGGCCGCCGCCAGAAACCAGAACAGGGAGAGCGACACGCCCCAGTGGGTGCTGCTGGAGAGCAGCAGCAGACCCGCGACGGCCACGGGCAGAGTCAGCCAGTAGTGGCGGCCGGGTCTGGCCTTGAAGGCGGCCCAGGCGGCGAGCGGCGCCATCAGGGTGGCCACGCTCATGATGAAGGCGCCACTGCCGAGCGCATCGCTCTGGCTGATGGCGGTAACCCAGAACAGCAGGCTGGCCCCGAGCAAGGTGCCGCACCCGGCGGCGCGCAGCAGCTGTGAGCCACTGGGGGGCGGCTCGCGCAACCAGGCGAGCGGCAACAGCAGCAGGGCGGCCAGCAGGAAGCGGCTGCCGATAAAGGCGGCGGTGGGCAGTTCGCGAATCGCCTCTTTCGAGAAGAGCCAGCCAGCGGCGGCCAGCAGGGTGACCAGTATCATCAACAGCAGGGGAGCGCGGTTCATCGGGGCATCACAGGGTCAGGGGCAAAGGGCAGAGCATAAAGGAAAGAGGAGCGGATTGTCTCCCGGGGTTTGACAGACATGCTGGCGGGGCGGCCACCACGCCACCCCGCCTCAGTCGTCACTTTCCAGGCTGGCGAGGCAATGGGAGAGGGTGCGCGCCAGCGCCCCCTGATTGCGCAGCACCACGGCCCGGGCGTGTTCCCCCATCTCGCGGCGGGCGCCCACATCGGCGAGCAAGGCGTTCACCTTGTCGCCGAGCGCCTCTGCATCCGCCACCACGGCGGCGCCCCTCTGGGCCACCAGCTGGCGGGTGATGTCGCTGAAGTTGAAATAGACGGGGCCAGTCAGGCAGGGTTTGCCCAGCGCCGCCGGTTCCAGCAGGTTGTGACCGCCCACGGGCACCAGGCTGCCACCGACAAAGGCGAGATCCGCCGCCGCCAGCATCAGCGGCAGCTCGCCCATGGTGTCACCCAGGTAGATCTTGTCGCTCTCGCCGACCGCACTGTCCGCCGTACGCCGCACGCAACCGTAGGGGGCGCACAGCTCGGCCACCCGATCGAAACGCTCGGGATGGCGCGGCACCAGGATCAGCAGGGCGGAGGGATGGGCCTTGAGCACCCGATCGAAGGCGGCCAGCACCTGCTCGTCTTCCCCCTGGTGGGTACTGGCGGCGATCCAGACAGGTCGTGCCTCCCCCAGCTGCTCGCGCAGGGCGCGGCCCCTGGCCTGTACCTCGTCGCCAAACTGGATGTCGAACTTGATGGAGCCGGTCACCGCCAGCCGGTTGCGCCCTATCCCCAGTCGATGGAAGCGATCCGCATCGTCCTGATGCTGGCACAGCAGGTGGGTCAGCGGGCGGCTCAGGGCATCGAAGGCACCCTGGAAGCGACCATAGCGCTGACAGGATCGCTCCGAGAGGCGGGCATTGAGGATGGTCACCGGCAGGTGCCGTGCCTCGCAGGCCGCCAGCCAGTTCGGCCACAGTTCGGTCTCCATCACCCAGAGGGCACGGGGCTTGACGGTGCTCAGAAACGCCGAGACGGCCCAGGGATAGTCGAGAGGCGCATAGCGGTGCACCACCAGATCCCCGAGCTTGGCCGCCTGTTCGGCGCCGGTGCGGGTGGTGGTGGTGAGCAGGATGGGCAGCTCGGGGCGCTCGGCCTTGAGGGCGCGGATGAAGGGGGTGATGGCCAGGGTCTCCCCCACGCTCACCGCATGGATCCAGAGGGGAGCCTCCTGTCCGGTCGGCGGCAATCGTCCCAGATGCTCGGCCCAGCGCGCCCCGAAGCCGGGCTTGCCTTTTTTGGGCTTGTAGAGCGCCAGCAGCGCCAGGGGCAACCCCAGGTGGATCAGCAGGTTATAGAGCAACCGGTAGATCATGCTAGCTATTACCGGGTTCAGCAGCAGAGGATTCCACCGGCTGCCGTACTATGGTCAGATCTGCCGTTTCACCACGCTCCAGCCGATTTCCCGCCTCGATGACCTGTTCCGGCATCAGCTCGATCAGGCACTTGAGGTGGCCGAACTTGCAGGTGCGCTTGAAGCAGGGGCGGCACTCGATGTCGGTGTGGACGATCTCGACCCTGTCCGCCAGCGGTGGGGTATAGAGGGGCGAGGTGGAACCGTAGACGCCGATCAGCGGCCGGTTGAGGGCGGCCGCCACGTGCATCAGGCCCGAGTCGTTGGCGATGACCCGACCGGCCAGCGCCATCAGGTCGATCGCCTCGTGCAGGCTGGTCTTGCCCGCCAGCACGTGGCAGTTGGGGCGTGACAGGGGGTTGATCCGATCGCGGATGGTGTTGGCCACGTCCACGTCCTTGCCCGAACCGAAGATCCATACCTGCCATCCCTCGTCGAGGTGCTTTTGCGCCACCACGGCGTAGTGCCCCTCCGGCCAACGTTTGGCCGGGCCGAACTCGGCCCCCGGACAGAGCACCAGCACAGGGCGGGCACGATTCAGGCCGAGCCGCTCCAGCGCCTTGCCCTGGTTGATGAGATCCACGTGCAGGGAGGGATGGGGAATAGCGGGAATGTCGTCCCGACTCTTCATCTGCCCCTTGGGGTAGGCCAGAGCCACATAGCCTTCCACCATCAGCGGGAAGGCCTGCTTGTTGCTGCGCATGTCGTTGAGCAGACCGAAGCGGTGCTCCCCCTTCCAGCCGGTGCGCACCGGGATCCTGGCAAACCAGGGGATGAGGGCCGACTTCATGGAGTTGGGCTGGATGATGGCCTGATCGTACTGCTCGGCGGCCAACTGCTTGCCAAGGCGGCGGCGTGCCCCCAGCTTGAAGTCACCGTGGCCAAGCGGCATGGGGATGGCCTTGTCCACCTCGGGCATGCGCTCCAGCAGCGCCACGCACCAGGCCGGCGCCATCACATGGAGCTCGCTGCCCGGGTGGTTGCTCTTGAGCGCCTTGTAGAGGCTCTGGGACATCACCATGTCGCCGACCCAGGAGGGGCCGATCATCAATATCTTCATCGCGCGTCTTCTCTCGGGGCTGGCCCGGCTGTTGATCGTTACTGGGCGAGATTATGCCCCAAGAAAGGCCGAAGAAATAACAGAAGATACCCGTCTGCCCCCGCAAAACGCCTCCCTGGCAGGATCCGCTCCCCCGCGCTTCCCCTCAGGGGCCCTCTTCCTCCCGAGCACGGCGTGCCCTGGGCCACCGACTGCCGGGTAGCAGAGATCCTCCTTCCCCCGCATTCAAAAGCGGGCCCACCGGGCCCTCGGGTCATGCCCCGCGCGGGGTTTTAGGCTAGAATGGGCGCCAATCCGAGCATGACCCGCCCGCCGGGTGCCAACAAGAGTCCCTTGCCTGTGAAAAAACCGACCCTGGCGGCCGTCCTGATCGTCAAGAACGAAGCCGACAACCTGCGCGCCTGCCTCGCCTCCCTCGAAGGCCTGGCGGATGAAATCGTCATTCTCGACTCCGGCAGTCAGGATGACACCCCGGCCATCGCCGCCGAATTTGGCGCCCGCTTCTTCGTCAACACCACCTGGCCCGGTTTCGGCCGTCAGCGCCGCCTCGCCCAGTCCCATGTCCAGTCGGAATGGGTGCTGTGGCTGGACGCGGACGAGCGGCTCACCCCGGAACTCAGGGAAGCCATCCAGGGGGTCATGGCCAACCCGGCCAGCGACACCATCTACTCCATCCCGCGCCTCTCCTGGGTGTTCGGCCGCTTCATCCGCCACAGCGGCTGGTACCCGGATCGGGTGCTGCGCCTCTACCCCAAGGCGCTGACCGGCTACAACGAGGCGCTGGTACACGAGAAGGTGGAGGTGCGCGCCAACATGAAGATCGTCAACCTGCAGGGCGACCTCCTCCACTACACCTACCGGGATCTGGAACACTACCTGGTCAAATCCGCCGGCTACGCCCGCGCATGGGCCGATCAGTGCACCGCCCGCGGCAAGAAGGGATCCCTCGGCCAGGGGCTGGTCCACGCCGTCGGCTGCTTCCTCAAGATGTACCTGCTCAAGGCCGGTTTCCTCGACGGCAAGCAGGGCCTGCTGCTGGCCATCCTCTCCGCCCACTCCACCTTCGTCAAATACGCCGATCTCTGGGTTCGCCAGCAGCCCCAGCAGCCGAAATAGGGCATCGCGCCTCAAACATCGCATTAATCACTCACCCCTTGTTCCAGCGGAACAAGGGGCAAACCCTGTTGCCATGGAGCGGGAGCAGCCCTCGCGGGGCCGCTCACGGCGCAAACCCGGGCGCCACGGACGAAAACTGGCCGCTATAAGCCGAATGCATGGATATTGGCAACATGACCAGACTCCAGCTTATACCGACAGATTTCCCCTGCCCGGGGCCCGGGCAGACCCGTCAAGGGGGCTGTCGGGAGCCACGCCCGGTAGGCCGGTCTGCCAGCAGGGCGCATCCCCATACAAGACAGGGCCCCGCAGGGCCCTGTCTGTATGTTCTGTGTGCGCTCTCAGCGCTCGGCGCGCCAGAAGGGCGGCGCCCAGCGGGCGATCTCTGCCGCCATGGCCTTGGGATCGAGTTGGCTCATGTCCTCCGGGTGGTCGCTGTCTTCCGGCGGGCTGAAGGGCAGATGGCGCCCCTCGCCGTTGAGCGGCCGCCAGCGCAGCGGCGTCGCCGAACGGTGTGCCGGGAAGAAACCGACGGTCGGCACGTCCATGGCCGCGGCGATGTGCAGGGGCCCAGTGCTGCCCGCCACGAACAGGGCGGCGTTGGCCATCACCTGGCAGAACTTCGGCAGCCCCTCGTCGGAGCGATAGATCCAGCCGTTGCCCCCATGGGCCAGCAGTTCCGCCGCCAACTGCTCCGCCTTCCCCTCCTCCCCCGGCCCTGCCGTCAACACGCACTGCAACTCGGGACAGGCCTGGTTGAGCTTGATGATGAGGCGCGAGTACTGCTCGATGGAGAGGTTGTTGGCCGAGCCGCCGCTGCCCGCATGCACCATCAGCCAGGGGCGGCTGGCGTCGAGCCTGAGACGGGCGGCGACCTGCTCGCGCACCTGCAGCAGGCTCTCGGGGTCGAAGCCGAGGTAGGGTCCTTGTGGCTCCACCACGGTCTGATGCTGATCGGCGAGGAAGCGGCGCACCAGATCCAGGTTGTATTCGTACTCCGGCTTCTGGGAGCGGGAGCGGCGCTGCACCAGACGCTGGTTGTAGAGCACCTGGGCCAGCTTGGTGGCTGGTGCCAGCCGGTAGGGAATGTGCGCCTTCCACACCAGCTTGGCATTGCGGGTGTTGGAGAAGAGGCAGATGGAGGCATCGAAGGCAGCCGCCTTGATGCGCGCCAGCAGGGCGCGTTGCTGCTCCTTGTCGGCCCGGGCACCCGGATCCAGGATGATCTCGTCGATCCATGGGCAGAGGCGGGCCAAGGGCGCCGTGTAGGCGGGAACCAGGGCAGTCACATGACACTCCATGGAGCGCTTGAGCATGGCAAAGCTCGGCCACGCCAGCATGAAGTCACCAATCTTGTCATTGCGGACTACCAGAATACGTTTCATAAAAAATCCCTATGCTCCCTGTCACCAGCGAAGGAGGCTTGATGCGCGATGCGGGTATTCTTGCCTGATGCAGGGCGATTCTCAAGCGAAGACGCCACGGGGCCCCGATTTGTGCGACCCCGGCCGCCGATCAGCGCCAGAAATCCGCGCCATCCCGGTCGCGACAAACCGGCAACAGCCCCTATAATGCGACCAGTTTTCCGGTTTCAGGAATCAGCAGCATGACCAACAAGGTAATCTATCCCGGCACCTTCGACCCCATCACCAACGGCCATACCGATCTCATTGGCCGCGCCGCCAGACTGTTCGACGAGGTGGTGGTCGGGGTGGCCAACAGCCCGAGCAAACGGCCGCTGTTCGATCTCGAGGAGCGCGTTCAGCTGGCCCGGCAGGTGACGGCTCACCTGCCCAACGTCAAGGTGGTGGGCTTCTCCGGTCTGCTGGTGGATTTTGCCAGGGAGCAGCAGGCCAACGTGCTGATCCGCGGCCTGCGCGCCGTCTCCGACTTCGAATACGAGTTCCAGCTCGCCAACATGAACCGTCGCCTGATGCCCACCCTGGAGAGCGTCTTCCTCACCCCGGCGGAGGAGAACTCCTTCATCTCCTCCACCCTGGTGAAGGAGGTGGCGCTGCACGGAGGTGACATCCACCAGTTCGTCGACCCCCTGGTGGCCCAGGCCATCGCCGCCAGGCAGCAGCGCTAATCCCTCTCCTGATGGGCAGAAACGAACAAGGGCTACCCGCGGGTAGCCCTTGTTGCATCAACGCACTGCACGCCTAGCTGCGGGCAAACTGCTGGCGGATCGCCCGCTCCAGCTGATCGAGCCACTCGTAACGGCGCCGGTACATGGCCCGCTTCTTGGAGGCGATCTCCTCCAGCGGCTTGCGCACCACGGGTTGCAGCCGCACGAAGTTGGCGTCCTGATCGAGGGCGCCAAACTCCTGCCACAGCTCGTCGTAGTCCGCCTGCAGGCAGGCTTTCTTCTTGCTGTACCGTCTTGCCTGGAAGATGTGGGCCTTCATGCGCACCGCACAGACCCGGTGGGCCCCCATGGCCCCGGCCAGCGCCATCACCAGCATCACCACCAGCGACTTGGGTCTCAGACCCTGACCCGCCCGGGTCAATGCCCGCACCTGCTCCTGGGGCTGCTCGACACAGGGCTCTGGCCCCTGCACCGACCCGATCACCAGGGCCAGCTCCTGTTCGTTGCCCGCCAGGGAGAAGGCACAGCTGTAGAGTCGCTCCCCCCGCGCGTTGACGATGGAGAGCGCCAGCTCCGCCTCCCGGCGGAAGGTGCCGTCGTGACGCAGCACGATGCGCCAGCCGCCATCGGGATAATGGCCCAGCACTATCCCCTCCCCCAGATAGAGCGGGTCGATGAGCTCGGGGTACAGGCCCAGCAGCAGGCGGTAGTGATCCTCCACCATCTTGACCCGCTGGTTCACCGTCGAGCAGGCGAAGCGATAGGGGCGCATCGGCTTGTCGAGCAGCTCGGGGTGGCGGGCGGGAAGCGCCCGCAGGGGGGCGCTCTGGAACAGCTCGAACACCCGGTTCAACTGCGCACGGTAGAGCAGACTGCGCAGCAAAAACTTGCCGCGATTGAAAGTCTTGCGGGCGCTGTCTTCGGGATAGAGGAAGCGGGCCATATCGTGGGCACAATAGTGCCCCTGCCGGGATAAATGTTCCCAGTCTATTGATTTAGCTGTCATTTTATTACCTCGCAGCCTGAACTGGCGAGATAGTAGTCATGGGCTGACGCCGCTTCAACAGACCGGAAATACTCTCTTACAACTTGGCCGATCCCGGCTCAAAAATCCCACTTTCAGCGTTGGCAGTGGGAGCAGAACACCGTGGTTCGCTGGCCCATCTTCACCTCGGTGAGCAGGGTGTGGCAGTGGAAACAGGGCTGGCCGCCACGGCCGTAAACCTGCAGCTGCTGCACGAAATAGCCCGGCTTGCCGTCGGCGCTGGTGAAATCCTTGAGGGTGGTGCCCCCCTGGCGAATGGCTTCGGCCAGCACCCGCTTGATCTCGCTCACCAGGGTGCCCAGCCGCTCGGCGCTGATGTTGCCCGCCGCCCGCCTGGGATGAATGCCGGCGGCATAGAGCGCCTCGTTGGCGTAGATGTTGCCCACCCCGACCACCACGTGGTTGTCCATCAGGAACTGCTTGATGGCGGTGCTGCGCCCCTTCGCCCGCTCCCGCAGGTAATCGGCATGGAAGGCATCGGTGAGGGGTTCCGGCCCCAGCTTGGCGAGCAGGGCATGGGCCTCGGCCGGTTCGCGGGTCCACAGCAGGGCGCCAAAACGGCGCGGATCGTTGAGCCGCAGCAGCTTGCCGTTGGCCAGCTCGATATCCACGTGATCGTGCTTCTCGGCCGGGGTGCCGATGTCCAGCACCCGCAGGCTGCCGGACATCCCGAGATGCAGGATGGCGGTGCCGAAGTCGGTCTCCAGCAACAGGTATTTGGCGCGGCGGCTGACGCGGTGGATGACGAGATCCACCAGCTCCTGGATCTCGCCGGGCACGGGCCAGCGCAGGCGGCCGTCCCGCACCACCACGCGGGTCACCTTGATGCCGGTAAGCCAGGGGGAGATGCCCTGGCGGCTGACTTCGACTTCCGGTAATTCAGGCATGGGCGATCTCTCGTTCAGGGAATGGGACGCATCAGGTCACGGTATTGCGCCTGACTCAAGCTGAGCCAGGTCGAGGAGGGCAGCAGGGCGGCAAACTTGCCGTCGTCCTGATAGAGCCCGACTTCCACCGGATCGCTCTGTCCGGCGATCCAGATCTTGAGGGTCACCGGGGTGCCGCGCACGGGCTCGCCGGGGGGCAGCAGCCAGCCTTGCCACGCCTCGATGCGGGCCGCCAGCTGGGTGCTGCCAAGCCCCAGATCCGGCGCGCTGCGCCAGCCCTGGCCGATACGCTCTATCTGCCAGCTCGGCCCCTGCCAGGTCAGCACCACGGCACTCTCCGGCAACAGCGGACGCGCGCGTTTGGCACTGTTCTCCTGCTGGGCCTGCTCCAGCCGGTGCAACAGGGTAATGACGATCAACACGACCACGATGATCACGTTGTTCCAGCCTTTGCGGCTCAGTTTGAACATGGCTAGCCTCCCTTCGAATCGGCAGTGTACTGAATTCCAGCCATAAAAAAACCCGGCACGAGGCCGGGTTTTTGCAGCGAAACCAAGTAATTACTTGATTTTGCCTTCTTTGTAGATCACATGCTGACGAATCACGGGATCAAATTTCTTGATCTCCATTTTTTCGGGCATGGTGCGCTTGTTCTTGGTAGTGGTATAGAAGTGACCAGTACCGGCGCTGGAGTTCAGGCGAATCTTATCGCGAATACCTTTAGCCATGATCTAATTCCTTATACCTTAACGCCGCTGGCACGCAGTTCAGCCAGAACCACTTCAACGCCGCGCTTGTCGATGATACGCATGCCTTTTGCGGATACGCGCAGGCTCACGAAGCGTTTTTCACTCTCAACCCAGAAACGGTGAGTGTGCAGGTTCGGCAGGAAACGACGCTTGGTAGCGTTGTTAGCGTGCGAACGGTTGTTACCAACTGCCGGGCGCTTGCCGGTTACTTGGCATACTCTAGACATGTCAGTCTCTCCAAATCTTACTTCATTGCTCGAGCAAATATCTGCCCCGCTGGCCTTCGATTGCGGGGCAAACAGAAGGCGGCATTTTATACAGCATCCGTGATCAAAGATCAACTAATACAGTGCCAGAGCCCAGTCACAACCAACCACGCTCTGCGAAAGAAACCGTGATGCCATCACCGATCACCAGGTGATCAAGCACTCTGATATCGACCAGGGCCAGGGCGGCCAGGATCCGATCCGTGATCTGGCGGTCCGCCCGACTGGGCTCGGCCACGCCGGACGGGTGATTATGCGCCAGAATCACGGCGGCTGCATTATGTTTGAGCGCGATCTGCACGATTTCTCTGGGCCAGACGCTCGCCGAGTCGAGGGTGCCGTAAAAAAGTTCGACAAACCGGATGACCCTGTGCTGGTTGTCGAGCAGCAGCAGGGCGAACACCTCCCTCCCCCGATCCCGCAACTGGGCTTGCAGAAAGTCACGGGTAAGCCCGGGCGAGGTGAGCGCCTCTCCCCGTTGCAACTGTTCGGCCAGATGGCGCCGCCCCATCTCCAGTACCGCCTGCAACTGGGCATACTTGGCAGGTCCCAGCCCGTGAGCGCCACAAAAATCCTGCTGCTCGGCTCCCAGCAGTGCCCGCAGGGAACCAAACTGCTGCAACAACTGGCGGGAGAGATCCACCGCACTCAACCCACTGACCCCGGTGCGCAAGAAGATGGCCAGCAGTTCGGCATCGGAGAGCGTCGCCGCCCCTCGGCGCAGCAGCTTTTCCCTCGGGCGCTCCTCTTCCGGCCACTCCTTGATGCTCATTTGTCTCTCCCTCATGGCTATTGAGAGAAAACATAGCAAAGAATCCCGCGAGCCCGACCACAACTCCCCCATGTCAGCCTCTGTCGCCACCCATTGCCTGTGCTATCTTAGCCGACCAGTCAGAGTGAGCCGGAAGAGAAGCAGCAGATGAGATTGGCCGATAAACGCATCCTGTTGGGTGTCAGTGGCGGGATCGCCGCCTACAAGAGTGCCGAACTGGTACGTCGCCTGAAAGATCAGGGGGCCGAGGTGCGAGTGGTGATGACCCGCTCCGCCAAGGAGTTCATCACCCCGCTGACCCTGCAAGCCGTCTCAGGCCACCCGGTGGCCGACAGTCTGCTCGACCCGGCTGCCGAGGCGGGCATGGGCCACATCGAGCTGGCCAAGTGGGCCGATCTGGTGCTGATCGCCCCCGCCAGCGCCAACCTGATGGCCCGCATGGCCGCCGGCATGGCGGACGAGCTGCTCACCACCCTCTGCCTTGCCACCCCGGCGACTATCGCCCTGGCGCCAGCCATGAACCAGCAGATGTACCGCAACGCCGCCACCCAGGCCAACCTCCAGACCCTCGCCGAGCGCGGCATTCAGCTGTGGGGGCCGGATTCCGGCAGCCAGGCCTGCGGCGACGTGGGCCCGGGCCGGATGCTGGATCCCCTGGAACTGGTGGAACGCTGCTGCCAGCAGCTCGCCGCCGAACCGCTCCTGGCAGGCGTCAGGCTGCTGCTCACCGCCGGGCCGACCCGCGAGGCGCTCGATCCGGTGCGCTATATCAGCAACCACAGCTCCGGCAAGATGGGCTACGCCATCGCCCGCGCCGCGCGCGAAGCGGGCGCGGAGGTGACCCTGGTGAGCGGCCCGGTGGCACTGACCACCCCGGCCGGCGTTACCCGCATCGATGTGGAGAGTGCCCTGCAGATGCACGAAGCAGTGATGAGCCGGGTCGGTGAGTGCGACCTCTTTATCGGCTGCGCTGCCGTCGCCGACTACCGTCCCGCCCAGGTGGCCGAGCAAAAGATCAAGAAGACCGGCGACAACGACCAGATGCAGCTGACCCTGGTCAAAAACCCCGACATCATCGCCGATGTGGGGGCGTTGTCAGACAAACCCTTCACCGTCGGATTTGCCGCCGAAACCGTGGATGTGGAACAATACGCCCTCGACAAACTTCGACGTAAGCGGCTGGACATGATCGCAGCCAACGATGTGTCCCGTGCAGGCCAGGGCTTCAATGCCGATGACAACGCCCTGACCGTCTTCTGGCAAGGGGGTCAAGCCGCCCTGCCCCTGGCCGATAAGCTGACGCTCGCCCGTCATCTTGTCGCCCTGATTGCACGCCATTATCGACCCTGAGCCCATTGAACATGCCGGGAGCCCCAGGCTCCTGCAGTACCACCCGATCGCCAGGCGATCCAATTGAAAAAGATTCATGACGACACAAATTGAACTGAAAATCCTGGATGCCCGCATCGGCACCGACTTCCCGCTGCCCGCCTACGCCACACCGGGCTCCGCTGGCATGGACTTGCGCGCCCTGCTGGATGCCCCGCTGACCCTGGCCCCGGGCGACACCACGCTGGTGCCGACCGGGCTGGCCATTCACATCCAGGATCCGGGTCTGTGCGCCACCATCCTGCCCCGCTCCGGCCTCGGCCATAAGCACGGCATCGTGCTGGGCAACCTGGTCGGCCTCATCGACTCCGACTACCAGGGTCAGTTGATGGTCTCGGTCTGGAACCGTGGCAACGACAGCTTCACCATGCAGCCTGGCGAGCGCATCGCCCAGCTGGTGATCCTGCCGGTGGTACAGGCCAGCTTCCAGCTGGTCGACGAATTCAATCAGAGTGAACGGGGTGAAGGCGGGTTTGGTTCTTCTGGTCGCCAATAACAAGACCACACGGCCCCCTGGGGCACGTGCCAAATAATAGAATCAAGCCATTGTTTTTTTAGGGGAATCCATGGCAAGCAGTAACCAGAAACAGAGTCGGCGCGATCAGATCCTGCAGGCACTCGCCCACATGCTGGAAACCAGCCCGGGCCAGCGCATCACCACGGCACGCCTCGCGGCCGAGGTGGGCGTGTCCGAGGCGGCCCTCTACCGGCATTTTCCCAGCAAGGCGAGGATGTTCGAGGGGCTGATCGACTTTATCGAGGATTCCCTGCTGTCACGGGTCAACCTGATCATGGCCGAAGAGAAGGACACCATGTCCCGCTGCCATCACATACTGCAGCTGCTGCTGGTGTTCGCCGAGCGCAACCCCGGCATCACCCGCATTCTCAATGGCGATGCCCTGCTGGGCGAACACGATCGGCTGCGTGATCGCATCAGCATCCTGTTCGACAAGCTGGAGACCCAGATCAAGCAGGTACTGCGCGAGAAACGGCTGCGGGAAGGCCAGGGCTTCCAGCTCGACGAGACCATGCTGGCCAACCTGCTGCTGGCCTATACCGAGGGCCGCATCAGCCAGTTCGTCCGCTCGGAGTTCAAAATCAAGCCCACCGCCGGGTTTGAAGATCAGTGGCAGTTTATCCGCAGCCAGCTGCTGCAAAGCTGAGCCAGCAGACCGCATCAACCAATGCACGTCCGCTCCGAGTTCAAAATCAAACCCACTGCCGGGTTTGAAGATCAGTGGCAGTTCATCCGCAGCCAGCTGCTGCAAAGCTGAGCCAGCAGACCGCATCAACCAATGCACGTCCGCTCGGAGTTCACAATCAAGCCCACTGCCGGCTTTGAAGATCAGTGGCAGTTTATCCGCAGCCAGCTGCTGCAAAGCTGAGCCAGCAGACCGCATCAACCAATGCACGTCTGCTCCGAGCTCACAATCAAACCCACCGCCGGGTTTGAAGATCAGTGGCAGTTCATCCGCAGCCAGCAGCTGCAAAGCTGAGCCAGCAGACCGCATCCACCAATGCACGTCCGCTCCGAGTTCAAAATCAAGCCCACTGCCGGCTTTGAAGATCAGTGGCAGTTCATCCGCAGCCAGCTGCTGCAAAGCTGAGCCAGCAGACCGCATCAACCAATGCACGTCTGCTCCGAGCTCAAAATCAAACCCACTGCCGGGTTTGAAGATCAGTGGCAGTTTATCCGCAGCCAGCTGCTGCAAAGCTGAGTGCGTACATTCGATGCGCTCCTGCGCCAGCAGGGTTGTGACAAAACGGGAGGCCTTGGCCTCCCTTGCTTTTTGTGGCACAAAAGAAGAGACAAGCACCAGATGCGACCCAGCTTGTCGCGCTCAAGTGTTACATTCATCTGCCATAAATCTTCACACCAACAGGACATCCTATGGAACCCGAGATCATTACCGAAGCACAGACCTGGCTGACCAACAACCAGGGACTGATCATCGAGTATGCGGTCAACATCGCCGCCGCCCTGATCACCCTGCTGGTCGGTTACATTGCAGCCAACCTTCTCAGCGGTGGCGTGGTCAAGGTGATGCAGACCCGCAAGCTGGACACCACCGTTACCCACTTCGTCGGCAGCATCCTCAAATACACCATCCTGGTGTTCGTGGTGATCGCCGCCCTGGGCCGGGTCGGGGTGCAGACCGCCTCCTTCGTCGCCATTATCGGTGCCGCCGGTCTGGCCATCGGTCTGGCGCTGCAGGGCTCTCTCTCCAACTTTGCCGCCGGTTTCCTGCTCATCATCTTCCGCCCCATCAAGGCAGGGGAATTTATCGAGGTGGCAGGCACCAATGGCGTGGTGCAATCGGTCCAGCTCTTCACCACCACCCTCACCTCGGGTGACAACAAGATGGTGGTAGTGCCCAACTCCGCCATCCTCAACGGCACCATCGTCAACTACTCGCGCATGGATACCCGCCGCGTCGACATGACCTTCGGCATCGGCTACGGCTCGGATCTCCGCAAGGCCAAACAGATCCTGGAGCGGCTGGTGAGCGAAGAGCCCCGCATCCTGAAGGAGCCGGCAGCCACCATTGCCGTTGCCGCGCTGGCCGACTCCTCAGTCAACATCGTGGTGCGTCCCTGGGTCAAGACCGGTGATTACTGGGGTGTCTGGTTCGACTTCCACGAGAAGGTGAAGCTCACCTTCGACGCCGAGGGCATTGAGATCCCCTTCCCCCAGCGTGTGGTTCACATGCAGAAGACGGCGGATTGATCCTCGGTGTACGTTCTCCAGTGCCAGCCTTCGGGCTGGCACTGTCGTTTCTGCCTTCTGTGACATGAAAAAACCGGCCACAGGCCGGTCTTGCGCACCAGATAGCACCGCGTTCTCACCCCAGCCGGCGTGCAACCCGGTTGAGCAGGGGCTGCATCAGCACATAGCCCCCCAGCACGGCTCCGATCACCACCATCACGCGGATCTCCAGCGTCGGCGCCGCATTGGCCAGCGTCAGGGTCAGCAAACCGATGAGGCCGGTGGCGATCAGGCTCAGGGCAAACAGGGATAACAGGGCTTTCATCTCGATCTCCTCATTCCACACCATTGATTCCATACCTTGGCCATCCCTGGGAGATCTCGTCCATTCGGCTCATATGGTAGCCAGCGTCTGTTGCCCGCCATTTGCGTCTGCTCAAAAAACCGTCCGATGAGCGTCTGTTGAATACCCTTTTATCTGTCACGCCAGCTTTCCAGAGCCACGGCCGTGCTCCCCTTGAAATGAAAGCCTTTTCAACCCGAACAAGCATGCGCGAACGCAAGATCCCGGGGTACTGGGTGACTCATAATCGCACTGTTTTGGTTGTACACTCCCTCGTTGCAGACAATTGGTAATGCTCTGTTACACGGGGCGCACGGAGTGCCCGGTATAATGCTCGCATAATAAGGTTTGGCGGGAGCCTTGCCTGCAAGGTTCAAACACAACTTGGAAGACTGATAATCCTATGAAAAATATCAATCCAACCCGGACCCAGGCCTGGCAGGCACTGGAAGCCCATTTTGCAGCCAACAAGGAGATGCGTCTCAAGGATCTGTTCGCACAGGATCCCAAGCGTTTTGACAAGTTCTCCCTCACCTTCGGTGGCGACATCCTGGTCGACTACTCCAAGAACCTGATCACCGAAGAGACCCTCAAGCTGCTGGTGAACCTGGCTGGCGAGACCGATCTGCGCAGCGCCATCGACGCCATGTTCAACGGCGACAAGATCAACATGACCGAAGGACGCGCCGTACTGCACACCGCCCTGCGCAACCGCTCCGACCGTCCCATCGAGGTTGACGGCAAGGACGTGATGCCGGAAGTGAACGCCGTACTGGCCAAGATGAAGGGCTTCTGCGAGAAGGTCATCGGTGGCGAGTGGAAGGGCTATACCGGCAAGGCCATCCAGCACGTGGTCAACATCGGCATTGGTGGCTCCGATCTGGGCCCCGTCATGATCACCGAGGCCCTGCGCCCCTACAAGAATCACCTGGAGATGCACTTCGTCTCCAACGTCGACGGCACCCACATCGCCGAGACGCTCAAGAAGATCGATCCGGAAACCACCCTGTTCCTGGTGGCCTCAAAGACCTTCACCACCCAGGAGACCATGACCAACGCCCTGACCGCCCGCGACTGGTTCCTCGGTCACGCCGGTGACAAGGCTCACGTGGCCAAGCACTTCGCCGCCCTGTCTACCAACGGCAAGGCCGTGGCCGAGTTCGGCATCGACACCGACAACATGTTCGAGTTCTGGGACTGGGTCGGCGGCCGTTACTCCTCCTGGTCCGCCATCGGCATGCCCATCGCCCTCTCCCTCGGCTTCGAGCACTTCGAGGCCCTGCTGCAAGGCGCCTTCGAGATGGACATGCACTTCGCCACTGCCGCCTATGAGCAGAACGTGCCCGTACTGCTGGCCCTGATCGGCCTGTGGTACAACAACTTCCATGGTGCCGAGTCCGAAGCCATCCTGCCGTACGATCAGTACATGCATCGCTTCCCTGCCTACTTCCAGCAAGGCAACATGGAGTCCAACGGCAAGTACGTGGATCGCGACGGCAATCCGGTTGACTACCAGACCGGTCCCATCATCTGGGGTGAGCCGGGCACCAACGGCCAGCACGCCTTCTACCAGCTGATCCATCAGGGCACCAAGCTGATCCCCTGCGACTTCCTGGCGCCGGCCATCAGCCATAACCCCATCGGTGACCACCATCCGAAGCTCCTGGCCAACTTCTTCGCCCAGACCGAAGCCCTGGCCTTCGGCAAGAGCAAGGAAGCGGTGGAGGCCGAGTTCCTGGCCGCCGGCAAGACGCTGGAGCAAGTCAAGGATCTGGTGCCGTTCAAGGTGTTCGAAGGCAACCGCCCGACCAACTCCATCCTGTTCAAGCAGCTGACCCCGAAAACCCTCGGCTCCCTGATCGCCATGTACGAGCACAAGATCTTCGTACAGGGCGCAATCTGGAACATCTTCTCCTTCGACCAGTGGGGTGTGGAGCTGGGCAAACAGCTGGCCAACAAGATCCTGCCGGAGCTGGGCACCGATGAGGCCGTCACCAGCCACGACGGCTCCACCAACGGCCTGATCAACACCTGGAAAGCCTGGAAGGCCTGATTGCTCCCGCCCTCCAGAATGCAAAAGCCCCGCTCGATGAGCGGGGCTTTTTTATAGGCTTCAATCTGTCTGTTTGCATCATCCGGACGACAGGCCAGGTGTCTAAGCCAGCCAGTAACGGGGATCGTCATCCCCGCCTCTTCCGATGCCGCTCAGCGAAGGCTTAACCGCCGACGGCAATACGCTTCATGTCCTTCATGTAACCACGCAGGGTCTGGCCGATCTTCTCGATCGGGTGGTTGCGGGTCGCTTCGTTGGCAGCCAGCAAGGCCAGGTTGTCCACCGCCTTGCTCTCGGCACGGGCACTGCCCAGGTCCCCTGCTTGCAGGGTCGGCATGAAGTGCTCGCGCAACAGCGGCACGGCGGCGTTGGCGAACAGGTAGTTGCCGTACTCCGCGGTATCGGAGATGACCACGTTCATCTCGTACAGACGCTTGCGGGCGACGGTGTTGGCGATCAGCGGCAGCTCGTGCAAAGACTCGTAGTAGGCGGACTCTTCATAGATGCCGGAGGCCACCATGGTTTCGAACGCCAGCTCGACACCCGCCTTGACCATGGCCACCATGACCACGCCATTGTCGAAGTACTCCTGCTCGGCGATCTTGCCGACATAGGCAGGGGCATTCTCGAAGGCGGACTTGCCGGTCTCTTCGCGCCAGCCGAACAGCTTGGCATCGTCTTCGGCCCAGTCAGCCATCATGCCGCGGGAGAACTCGCCGGCGATGATGTCATCCATGTGCTTCTCGAACAGCGGACGCATCAGGGTACGCAGTTGCTCGGAGAGCTCGAAGGCACGCAGCTTGGCCGGGTTGGAGAGACGGTCCATCATCAGACTGATGCCGCCCTGCTTCAGGGCCTCGGTGATGGTCTCCCAGCCGAACTGGATCAGCTTGCCGGCATAGGCCGGGTCGGTGCCCTCGGCAACCAGCTTGTCGTAGCAGAGCAGGGAACCGGCCTGCAGCATGCCGCACAGAATGGTCTGCTCGCCCATCAGGTCGGATTTCACTTCCGCGACGAAGGAAGATTCCAGCACGCCGGCACGGTCGCCACCGGTAGCAGAGGCCCACGCCTTGGCGATGGCCATGCCTTCACCCTGGGGATCGTTCTCCGGGTGGACGGCGATCAGGGTCGGTACGCCGAAACCACGCTTGTACTCTTCACGCACTTCGGTGCCCGGGCATTTGGGTGCAACCATCACGACGGTGATGTCGGAACGGATCTGCTGACCCTCTTCCACCACGTTGAAGCCGTGGGAGTAGCCCAGCGCAGCGCCCTGCTTCATCAGCGGCATCACGGTTTTGACGACGTCGGAGTGCTGCTTGTCCGGAGTCAGGTTCAGCACCAGATCGGCGGTCGGGATCAGCTCTTCATAGGTGCCGACCACGAAGCCGTTGTCGGTGGCCTTCTGCCAGGAGGCGCGCTTCTCGGTGATAGCGGCCTTGCGCAGGGCGTAGGAGATGTCCAGCCCGGAGTCGCGCATGTTCAGACCCTGGTTCAAGCCCTGGGCGCCACAGCCCACAATCACCACCTTCTTGCCCTTCAGCACGTTGCAGCCGTCCGCGAACTCTTCGCGCTGCATGAAACGACACTTGCCCAGTTGGGCCAACTGCTGACGCAGGTTCAAGGTGTTGAAATAGTTAGCCATGGTGATTGCTCCGTTCGATTGATTCCATGCCGGATAGCGGCGTTGTCGAAACCACTATAGCGCGGGACACTTATTGCCTGAACTGATATATTCGAAATAGTACGTTGCAGGAATTGAAATATGATTTCCCGCAATCTCCCACCGCCGAGCCATCGTGCTACAGGGAGCCTGACAACGCCGCAGGAATAAAAAGATGGACCTTCGCAATCTCGAACTGTTTCTCCACCTCGCCGACTCCCTCCACTTCGGCAAAAGCGCCGATGCCATGGCGGTCAGCCCCTCCACCCTGAGCCGCGCCATCCAACGACTGGAGCAGGAGACCGGCTGCGTGCTGTTCGAGCGGGACAACCGCTCGGTGCGGCTCACCCCTGCTGGTGACAAGCTGCGGGAGTTTGGCGGTGCCTTGCTGCAGGAGTGGCGCCAACTCAAACAGGAGCTCAAACGCAGCGACGAGCCGCTGCAAGGGCGGCTGCGGGTGTTCTGCTCGGTCACCGCCAGCTACTTTCTGCTGCCCGAGGTACTGGAACGCTTTCGTCGCCGTTATCCCCAACTGGAGATCAAGCTGGAGACCGGCGACCCTGCACTGGCAGTGGACAAGATCCTGGCTGACGAAGCCGATCTCGCCATCGCAGCGAGGCCGGATGCGCTCTCGTCCAAGCTGGAATTCGCCAGCCTGCAACAAGTCCCTCTGGTGTTCATCGCCCCCCGCAATGCCCCCCAGCAGGGTCAGTGGTTCCCCCAGGGCGAACCTGACTGGGAGCGCCTGCCGCTGATCCTCTCCGAACAGGGGCTGGCCCGAAAGCGCTGTGATCAATGGTTTCGCAACAAGGGGATAGCTCCCAACATCTATGCAGAAGTGGCGGGCAACGAGGGCATCGTCGCCATGGTGGCCCTCGGCTTCGGTGTGGGTGTCGTGCCTGCCGCCGTCATCGATCACAGCCCCATGGGGGACAAGGTGCGTGTGGTCGAGCCCAAACCGGCGCTCAAGGCGTTCGACGTCGGTATCGCTGTGCTCAAGAAGCGGCTGGAAGAGCCGCTGATCCGCGCCTTCTGGGACACCGCACGCGGCCAGGGAGGCCTTCGCTGATCCGGCAGGCGTCGGAGCCACAGTGAGTGTCAAATGTATCAGTATGAAAGTGGGGGAGAAGAGGGGACACTGGCCGGCACCATCCAGCCACCATCAAGGAATAGAGCGTGAGCCAGCATCTTGTCGAAATCCGCAGTGCCATCCTGTTCGCAGAATATCTGCAAAGCCTCGGGGTCCAGCGCCATGAACTCGATCGGGAGCAGGAGATCTCCTCGCCACGGTGCAATGCATTCAGGGGGAGCTGCGCTTTTATCTGCGCGCCAGCGCACTGGCCAGATCGTGATCCGCAATCGGTCACAGAACCCGCACGCAAAGCGTATTAGACTGGCACCATCCGTCCCCCTCGCCCCGGGGGCCACCACGAGGAGTGCCCATGAAACAAAGCGGCCTGGATCGGCTCTTCAAACCTCACTCGATCGCCGTCATCGGCGCCTCCAGTGATCCGCAGAAAGCAGGCCATGTGGTCATCCGGCACCTGCTGGCGGGTCAGTTCCAGGGCCCTATACTACCCGTAGCCCCCCGCAGCCAGGCCATCGCTGGCGTGCTCGCCTATCCGGACATAGAGAGCCTTCCCCTCTCCCCCGATCTCGCCATCGTCTGTACCCGGCGCGAACGGGTACTGCCGCTCATCGAGGAGCTCGGCAAGAAAGGAACCGGAGCCGCCATCATACTGGCCGCCCAGTTCTCCACTGACGAGCGCCTGCGGCTCAAGCATCTGTGCCAGCAATACGGCATCCGGCTGCTCGGCCCCAACAGCATGGGCATGCTGCTCCCCGGGCAGGGTATCAACGCCAGCTTTTCCCCCATTGCAGCGACTCCGGGACAGGTGGCGTTTCTCTCCCAGTCGGCAGCGGTCAGCACCACCATCCTGGATTGGGCCAAGCAGCGCGAAATCGGCTTCTCGGCCTTCATCTCCCTGGGCGATCATTGCGACATCGACTTTGGCCAACTGCTGGATCAGCTCTCCCGGGACGGGACGACCCGCGCCATCCTGATCTACATGGACAAGCTGCACGATGCCAGGCACTTTCTCTCCGCCGCCCGTGCCGCCTCGCGCAACAAACCCATCCTGATCCTCAAGAGCGGTCGGCACGACCCGGCCAACGGTCTCGACAATGTCTATGATGCCGCCATCCGCCGGGCTGGCATGCTGCGCGTCCGGGATACCCACGAACTGTTTGCCACTGTCGAGACCCTGAGCCACTCCCTGACCCTCAAGGGGGAGCGGCTCGCCATCCTCTCCAACGGGCGCGGCCTCGCCAACATGGCCGCAGACGTACTGCTGTCTCGGGGAGGCAAGCTGGCGATGCCACCCCTCGACATCGGCAGCGATGCAGATATCGAGGCCTACAAGAGTGCACTCGAGACGCTGCTCCAAGGGGACGGTGCCGATGCCATCCTGCTGATCCATGCACCGTCCCTCACCGCCCGAGGCGTCACCCTCGCCAGCAGCCTGATCGACTTCATCAAGCAGCATCCCAGGGCCAGACGATTCAACATCCTGACCAACTGGGCAGGCGAATACTCCGCCCAGGAGGGGAGACGCCTGTTCAACGAGGCGGGCATCCCGACCTATCGCACCCCGGAAAGCGCCGTCACGGCCTTCATGCACATGGTGGAATATCGCCGCAACCAGAAGCAGTTGATGGAAACCCCGGCCTCCCTGCAGGGCGACAGGCTCGATGTCGAGCGCTGCCAGCAGCTCCTTGGGCAAGCGCTGGACCGCCAGCAGCGGGTACTGGATACCCATCTGGCCCACCCCATCTTGCAGGCAGCCGGGCTATCCACCCTCGCGACCTGGATCGTTTCCGATGCCATCGAGGCCGCACTGACTGCAGAACAGATTGGCTACCCCGTAGCGGTGAAGCTGCGATCTCCCGACATCGCCCACAAATCCGATGTACACGGTGTCATGCTGAACCTGCGCACCTCGGCGGAAGTCGCCCAAGCGGCGGATGCCATTCTGGACAGGGTACGTCAGCACGACCCTGGCGCCCGCATAGAAGGGCTTCTAGTACAACGCATGGCACGCCGCAGCGGGGGTCTGGAGCTGCGGATCCGTTTGCAGCAGGATCCGGTTTTCGGTCCCGTCATCCTGCTCGGGGAGTCGGGTGCCGAGCCCCGCGAGATGGTCGCGGCCCTTCCTCCCCTCAACCAGGCACTGGCTCGCTACCAGATCATTGGTGCCTTCAAGGATGGCAAGATCCGCGAGCAGGCCAGTCCAGTACGGCTCGATATCGACGCCCTCGGCCAGGTGCTGTGCCAGCTCTCCGAGCTGCTGCTGGCCTTCCCCGAGATACAAGAACTGGATCTGCACCCGCTGCAGGCCTGTGGTGAAGAGATGGTGATCCTGGATGCCCGGCTCGTCCTGGCAGAGCGAGGACAACAAGTGCTGCCACTGGCCATTCGCCCCTATCCCACCGAGCTGGAAGAGGGTGCCTGGCTGAAAGATCAGAGTCATGTACTGCTGCGCCCCATCCGCCCCGAAGACGAGCCGGCCCACAAGCAGTTCGTGCGGCAGGTGTCTGATGAAGACAGGTACAAACGCTTTTTCGCCGACGTGGGGGAGCTGGGGCATGAGGAGCTGGCCCGCATGACCCAGATCGATTATGACCGGGAAATGGCCTTCGTCGCCGTGGGTCAGGACGGCCCTTTCAGCCAGCAGATCCTGGGAGTGGTGCGAGCCATTGCCAGCCCGGATCAATCGGATGCGGAGTTTGCCATCCTGGTCCGCTCAGACTTGAAAGGGCTCGGACTCGGCAAGTTGATGATGGAAAAGATCGTGCGCTACGCCAGAGAGCGTGGCATAGGCCAGCTCTCTGGCATGACCATGCCCAGCAATCGCGGCATGATCAATCTGGCCAAACGGCTCGGTTTCAAGATCGATATTCAGCTGGAAGACGGGATAGTCAACATGGAGCTTCCCTGCGCTGATCAGGTTGTATAACGATGCAATCGTGGTGGTAAATCAACCAGATATGGATGGATAACGTGAATTTCAGGCAATAAAAAACCCCGCTCAGATGAGCGGGGTTTCTCGTGTTGGGTGCCTGGCAGTGTCCTACTCTCGCATGGCGAATGCCACACTACCATCGGCGCTACAGCGTTTCACTTCTGAGTTCGGCATGGGGTCAGGT